>JAGGZA010000066.1 GCA_021162265.1 Candidatus Aerophobota bacterium
GGTCCTGGCCACTTTTCCTGAGTTTTTAAGTGAATAAATCTTCCTGGACTATCTTCTAAGAAAAGTTGATAGGGGAATCTTTCTTCTTTGCAGGTAAAAAGAAACCATCTAAGGCTCATTTTTCACCCTTCGATTAAAGATACTCGTAAAACTCAGAGGGAGCAAGCTCTTCATACATACAATGTCTGCATTCAGCAGTGCATCTGTAGGAGAGCATAACCCCTGCAGAAATTAGTTCTGGTATCTTTACTTTCAATTAACTTCCCTGTTTTTTAGTATATAAGATTACGATTTTTCTGCAAAAAAATCAAGAAATTCTTGATTATCAAAAAGTGATTGTCTATAATGGTTAGCAAGGAGGGTAAGAAAAGATGAAAAGGAAGCGCTTGGGAAAAAAGGTTATCCTTTTTGATGAAGGAAAAAAAGCCTTTATGAAAGAGAGGAAAGATGAGCTTATCAAGATACGAAAGGATTACCTTTTATAAAAAATCTTAATTTTTTATCAAGGCCTTTTCTTATCCCTCTTCTTGCTGTCCTTCCTATTTCAAAACTTTGCTTTTCTTTCTCCTCTTTTTCCTCAGCAATAAAAAGAGCCTCCCCCTTTGTTAAATCATACCTGTTGAAACTCCCGTCAATTGCAAAAGCCTGTGTCAGTCTTGCAGGTCCTCTTGTAAGCTCTCTTAAATTTTCTTTTTCCCTGTTTTTCTTCATAATCTCTATTCCCTCCACAGGCTCTACAGCTCTTATAAGAACTGCTCCTGGAACATCTTTTTTTTCTGTTACCACATTCAACAAAAAATGCATCCCATAGGTAAAATAAACATACGCTGTTCCAGGTTTTTCCCACATAACAGATGATCTTCTGGTTTTTCCTCTGAAACTGTGAGAGGCAGGGTCTCCCACACCATAGTAAGCCTCTGTTTCAACTATTTTCCCAACAAGCTTTCCTTCAGGAAGGATGCGCACCAGGAATTTACCCAGGAGTTCCTTTGCTACGAGTTTTGTGTCTCGCGCATAAAAACTGCAAGGCAGGATAGTTAATCTTGCTCCATCTTTAGCCATATTTAACAGAATTGAAGAAAGATGATTTTACCCTTATTTCCTGCTAATAGCTAATTTAACAGCGAGTTTTATTGCTTCAATTAAACTGTCGGGGCTTGCTCTCCCCTCCCCTGCTTTCCCATAAGCTACTCCATGGTCAACGGAAGTCCTGATTATGGGAAGACCTAAAGTTACATTGACTCCACTTATTGATTTCCATTGACCAAGCTTTGCATCCCATTCAAAACCCAGAAGTTTTAAAGGTATGTGTCCCTGATCATGATACATGGCAAGAGCTACATCATATTGACCGCTCTTTAATTTAACAAAGGCTGTGTCAGGAGGAATGGGTCCTTCAACATTGATGCCTTCCTTTTTTGCCTCTTCAATAGCAGGAGTTATCTCTTTTTCTTCTTCGTCACCAAAAAGCCCTCCATCACTTGCATGAGGGTTAAGACCAGGAACTATAACTTTTGGGTTTTCTATACCTAAATCTTTCATTGCTTTACAGGCAAGTCTTATAACTTTTAATATTCTTTCCTTTTTAATCTGAGAGGGAACATCCCTTAAGGCAATGTGAGTTGTTACATGGACAACCTTAATCCCTCCTTCTACCAGCATCATAGCGTAATCTTTTGTCCCGGTGCGATGGGCAAATATCTCAGTATGCCCGGCATAAGGGCAACCAGCAAGATTAATAGCCTCTTTGTGGATTGGACCTGTTACTGTGGCATCTATTTCTTTTGCCATAGCAAGATCAATTACTTTATAGATATAATCCAGAGAAGCTTTGCCCCCCATTTTACTAACTTTCTTATAAACGAGTTTATCCATATCTACATTACTAAGGTCATACACGTCTATTGTGCCAAAGGTATACTTTCCCTGGTTTACATCTTTAATGGGATTTACTTTTAATCTTACTCTCGCTATTCTACAGGCTTCCTGCATAACTTTTGCATCTCCTATCACGAGGGGTTTACATTCATCATATATCTCTTCCCTGTCAAGAGCTTTTGCTGCTATCTCAGGTCCAATACCCGTTGGATCTCCCATTGTAATGCCAATTAATGGTTTATCTTTCAATTTTTTACTCCTTTGAGTTTCCTGACTCTCTGGCTAAGAGTTTTCCTTTTGCAGATAATCTACTGCTTTAATTAGTATGTCTTCTCCTCCAAATCCACCTGCTTTTGTTACCACAGGAAGCCCTTCAAAAGGTCCTCCTTTAAGAGTACCTGCAGGAGTTAAAAAATCAATGTCCTTTTTTACCTCAACACCTTTTGTTTCTAACTTATTCATTACCGATAAAGCTGTACTTCCTCCTGTAAGTATTAATCCGGACAATTTGCAATTTTTTACTATTTCGGCAGTGAGATTGCCAAGAAGCTCACTTATCTTTTTTCTGAAAAAAAGCTTATTCTGATATATTTTACACTCCTTTGGGGGAGTGGCAAGAATTAAAGTGCACCCTTTTCCCAGAATCTCTCTTGCTGTTTTAATATATCTTTCTTTTCTTTCATTTTCTGTAAAGA
>JAGGZA010000024.1 GCA_021162265.1 Candidatus Aerophobota bacterium
GTAGAGTCCACCCCAAGTGGTTGCACCAACCGGGAAGATGAAGTGTGATAGATTGCCTGTTGTATGAAGAAGGAGGACTGCTAGGATACTTCTGCCCGTATTGTTGTATATCCATGTAAATATTATTGAGAAAAAAATTGTGCCAAGGATGAAGCCCCAAATTGGAACATTATAATACATTTCCTGCCTAGCGTAAGTTTATTAAATATTGGAGCATTACTCCTGAATCATGTGCCAATACTGGTTAATTCGTTTTATCAGTTGTATACACTGAAAGGTATATTAATTTTTGGTCGCACTTTTGTTAAACCCAGCCCCTCGGCAAGTATCTTAACGTCAGGATCCATCTCTTCAAGGCAACAGGTTGCCTTGAATCTACCTTTTGTCTTCTTCGAAGGGGCCTCGATAAACGTTGCCAGCCTGATAGAATAAAGCTTCTCTAATAATGAGAGAGGTGATCCAGTAAATCCACATTTTTCCTTTGCTTTTTTGTAAATTACCATAACAAGGAGAAAGGCAATAACACAGATAAATGCATGAACCTTTATCTCTTGATCTGTCCAGTGATACTGGGGTTTAAAAGGTACTTGAAAGGGATTTTTCATCCTTTTAAAGGCATTCTCTATTCTGGACTGCCCCCAGTAGGCTAAGATAATTTCCTCAGTCCTCCATTGATGACGGTTGGTTATGAGGATACGCCTACCAAACTGTTCCTCCTGTAACCTGTTAAACCCCCTGGTATCTATCCAGAAACTAAAAGAGAAGGCATCCTGCTCCAAGGGCTTAAGCTCCCAGCGGATAAGATCACAGGGAACATGAGAGGCAATGAGTGATTGCAACTTTTTTTCTATAGCAGATTCAGTTCTTTTTTTTCCTCTTTTGGTAGGTGTCTTTAGCTTTTCTTTTAGCTTGTTGAGTTTGCCAAATAGTTTTTTGATATCCTGCTCAAGCCCCCTTATCTGGTCCTGACGAAGCTTTTCTGAGATATACACCACACAGGTTAGATCAAGACCCCAAATACTGGTACGGGTTCTGTAGCAGCTAAGATTTCTCCCTCCAACCTGAGTCTCCTCCAGGTTCCTATTAGCTTCCTTAATAAGCTCCTGGTGGTGATGAGGAGATAAAGCTCCCACAAAATGAATCTTTTCTACAACTTCCTTAAGGTTTTTTTGGAATTATTCCCCTGGTCAAATATCAGGGTGATATCCTCAAGGGATCCAGCCAGATGTTTAAATCTTTCCAGCATAACTTTAAGGTGCTGTTTAAAAATGGTTCTGTCAGTAAAATTTCCCTGATACACCTGGTGAAATAGGGGAAGCTGATCCTGTCTGGATAAGATGAGTAAAAGTCCAAATTGCCTGAGGCCCATCCGCTTTTGTTTATTCCTGCCCCGCCTGGCAAGCTGACATCTTTTGTTAGAGGAGGCAATATAGGTGAAAAAATTGGTGGCATCACATAAAAGAGTATCAAAAGCTGCGTTGTATTTTTCCACCAAAGTTTTCAGGATATCTTCCTCTATCAGAGGAATAATCTGTGGGGGTAGAGCCTCCATCTGATCCCAGAAGTGTTGACTATCCAGTTTGTTGAGGGATTTTCCCAAAAGATAGGAAAGACTGGTTGATTTTGCCCACCTTTTATACCAGCCTCTTTTACTTGTAGCCTGACATACTCTCCCAATAGCTGCCAGAAGAACTGAGCCACCCACGGTAAAACCGTCCCTTAGCTGCCTTTGGGGAAGGTGGCGATTGATCGATTGTACAATCTCAAGTTCCTCAGCTGTAGCAAGAAGGGCTACAACCAGCCCGTGGTTATAGCTTTTAACCTTCTGAGGAATACCCTCTTGCAGTTTTTTTAGCAGAGCCTCGGCAGTTCCAAGATAGGCCAGAATAACAGGTCTTGGTTTACCGTTAACTCTTCGGGATTCAACAATGCTCCAGTAAGTATGACCTCTGGACTTTCTTTTTTGAATTGTAGCCATATCAGTGTATACATTATAGCATCTTTTCCAAATATGTCAAGGAGCTTCCCAAAATTATCTGTTTAATATGGATAATCAGGTAACCTCACTGCAATGTCAGAGATTACACTAAATCAGTGTATACATTCTTTATATCTTCTTTTATCTACGCAATCTATCATCAATACCAACTTAACACATTCTGACATTAAAGTTATCCACAACCATTTAATAAACTCACGCTATTATGAATTTAAACAATATTCATTTAAAACCTCTACCTGATTATTACCTTGTCTTTAAGCTCGATTCCGCCTTTCACCCATTTGTATAGGCAAACTTCATTATCGGTAACTTCTACAAAAGTTGGCTCATCTGTAACCCAGCTTCCAGTATTTGCATAAATCTTTCCTTCTCCAAACCTTTTGATTTTTGGTTCATGAGTATGGCCAAATATTACCACATCATAATCTTCCTTTGTAAGCTTTTCTTTAGCTGCTTCATCGTATTCCGATTTATCACCGGGGTAATTCTTGTCTGTTGGGGGAATAAAGCTTATTATTTTTTTGAAATTTTCATGAATTTCTTTAAGAGCTTCCAATGCTTTTTGATCAATATCAGGATCAACTATTCTCTCCAGGATTCCTCCTATAGCTGTAATCATCTTACCACTCCATGCACCCGTTCTATTATGCATATCATAGGCTATCATAGGCATGGCCGTGTTCAGCCCATATAGCTGGCTTTCCTTTAATAGGACAACTTTCAACAATGCTTTCGAATAAGATGGGATAAGGATTCTTGAAATAGCTGAACCAATAATCATGATTTCCAAAAATATAGGTTACCTTTACTCCTTTGTTCACTATCTTTGCTAATGCACTAATTGGTTCTTTATGAGCCACCAAAATTGTCTGAAGTGGTGCTTGCCAAAGTTCAAAAAGGTCACCAACAATATACAACTCGTCAGCATTTTTCAGAACATAATGGCCAATAAATGTAAGAAATTCTAAAGTGTGATGAAAATCTTCTGCCGCAGTTCTATCACATAAATGTAAATCTGATATGAAAATGCGCCTCATATCAGCCTCCTTTTATCATATATAGTCCATTATATTGTCATTGTATTAACCACCCTTGCAAATCTCACCAAAATCACAAAAAGAGCAGAAAGGATTGGGATTTGGGAGGAATTTCTTGGTGTTTCTTATCTTTCGCACAATGGATTTTATATTAGCTAATCCTTGTTGAATCTGCTCCTTGGTTCTTGAGGTAGTTACTCTTTTGTTGTCTTCAAGAAAATAGTAAGTGAACCTTGTGGGTCTTATCCTGTAGCGACATTGCAGGGCAAGATAGTAAATGGTGAGCTGTAAGTCTTCGTCTTCTTTTTTAATATCAGTATTTTTGCCTGTTTTGTAGTCTATTAGCTCATAGCCTCCATTAGGCAGTTTATCCACTCTATCTATCCTTACCGAGAAAACTAAATTGTCTTCGATCTTTGCCTCAAAATTCTTTTCAACCATTAAAGGCATTGTGTAAGGATCATATGTCTCATAGAATTGGGAAAGCATTTCCCATGCTCTTAGTGCATATTCCTTTTCCTCTTTCTCATCCTTGTAGCCTTTTCTCATCCAGTTTTTCTTTAAAAGCCTGCCAAGATTCTGAAAGGTGTGTTGGCTTTTGCTTAAACGGAAAAAATCTTTTAAGGCAAGATGGACACTACTTCCCATGCTAAGGTAAGGTTTATCTTTTCTTAAGTACCAGAGATTATCTATATAAAGACACTTGTACTTGAAGGGGCATTCCCTGAAAGTTGAAAGCCTGGAGTAGCTTACTTTCATTGTAGATTTCGCTTTTATAATAGCAAAAATCAAGGATTTGTTAAATAATAACTTCAGGGTAAAACGCCCATAGATTCACTTATTCATCCTTTCGTTATAATAACAAAATTAGTCTATTTTATCCATTTTCCGTTATGGTAACAAAGATATTTAAAGCTTGCAAAACCGATTTGTGAATCGGCACTGTATATCCTATCGACAATACTCAGTAAGTCAAATCTCAGCACCTTTCAGCCTGACATCTGGTGTCGAAAGTGTCTGTAAGAATAGCAGGTGCGAAGCAAAACAATTCTGGCCTTAACCAGATGTTGACCTTGACTTTTCCGGTGAAACCACTATCATATCTTAATTCATTTTAGAATTTTTAACCAAAACATTTAAATATTAAAAAACAAATTAAATACTATGTACAAGCTGGAAAAACTATCAGGCCTGGAACAGAAGCTTTA
>JAGGZA010000071.1 GCA_021162265.1 Candidatus Aerophobota bacterium
GGGGATTTAAGGTTTTAAGAGCAGATGATATCGGACATAAGGTTTTAGAGAGAGAGGATGTGAAGAAAAAAGTAATTGCCATTTTCGGAGATGATATCTTAGATAGCAAGGGAAAGATATTGAGAAAGAAATTGAGGAGCAAAGTTGTTATTGAGAAGGACAAATTATTCATGTTAAATACCCTGCTGCACCCATTGATAAAAAAAGAACTATGGAGTGAATTGGAAAATTACAGTGACAGAGTAATCTTTGTTGAAGCTGCTCTTATTTTTGAAGCAGGATGGGACTTTTTTATGGACAGGGTTATTACCGTATACTCTCCCAGGAATAAGCAAATTGAGAGATTGAAGAGGAATACAGACCTTTCCATTGAAGAGATAAACAGTTTATTGGGGGCACAGCTTTCTCAGGAGGAAAAAATAAGAAGAGCAGATTTTGTTATTCCCAATGAAAGAGACTTGAAGGAGCTTGAGATTAATACGAGAAGAGTTCTGGATGAAATTCTGGAGGAGACAAAAGGTGGTTACAAAGGATGATAAAGAGAAAATTGCCCGGATATTTAAGGAAATGGCAGACCTTCTGGCTATAAAAGGAGAAAATCCTTTTCGTATAAGGGCTTACGAAAAGGCATCTGATATTATTAAGCATCTATCAGGTAATCTCGAAGAAATCTGTCGTCAGGAAAAAATAAGTAAAATTCCTGGTATTGGCAAAGGAATAGCAGAGAAAGTTAAAGTCATTCTTAAAGAAGGGACTTTGCCAGCTTATGAACAGTTGAAAAAATCTATTCCCCCGGGTCTTATTGAAATTCTTTCTATTCCTGATATTGGTCCAAAAACAGCCAGGCTTTTATACGAGAAAGTGGGAATAAAGAGCCTGGAAGAGCTGGAGGAAGCTGCTAAGACTGGAAAGTTAAAGGGTCTCCCAGGATTGGGAGCTAAAAAGGAAGAAAACATTTTAAGAGGAATAAACCTTTATAAAACGCGTTCCTCAAGAATTCTTCTGGGTAAAGCATTGCCACTTGTTAATAACATATTAATGGAGTTAAAAGAGAAAGCCCATCCTGTAATAGAGAGAATCTCTATAGCAGGAAGTCTGCGTAGAGGAAAGGAAACTATTGGAGATATAGATATCTTAGCTGCATCCTTTGAACCATCTTCCCTTATGCGAGTTTTTACCAGTTTGTCTTTTGTAAGTCAAATTTTGGCAAGGGGAGAAACAAAATCCAGTATCTTAACTCCTGAAGGTCTTCAAGTAGACCTGAGAGTTGTGCCATCTGATTGTTTCGGTGCTGCCATTCAATACTTCACTGGTTCCAAGTCGCACAACATAAAATTACGTGAGAGAGCTATAAGGAGGAGATTAAAGATAAATGAATATGGTGTTTTTACTCAGGATAAGAGAAAAATAGCTGGTAAAGAAGAGGTTGAAGTTTACAGAGTATTGGACTTACCCTTTATTCCTCCAGAGTTGAGAGAAGATAGAGGGGAGGTGGAAGCAGCAGAAAAGGGGGTTCTTCCTCATCTTCTAAATCAAGAGGATATCAAAGGTGATCTTCATATCCACACCCGGGCAAGCGATGGGATGGATGAAATTCCTGTTATAGTGGAAAAAGCAAGGGAAAAAGGTTATGAGTATATTGCTATTACTGACCACTCCTATTCACTCAGAGTAGCAGGAGGGCTTGATTCAAAGGCTATTTTATCTCAGGTTGAAGTTATAAAAAATATTAATTCCAGACTTACCGGGATTAAGGTGTTTAGTGGAGTTGAGGTAAATATAAAATTAGATGGTAGTCTTGATATGCCAGATGAGGTTTTGTCCAGGCTTGATGTTGTTATTGCTGCCATTCATACAGGATTTAAACAGGATAGAGAAACAATGACCAGGAGAATAATTAAAGCTATCCGTAATCCCTTTGTACATGTTCTTGCTCATCCTTCGGGAAGACTTCTTGGGGAAAGAGAAGGGTATGATATTGACTTTGATGAAGTCCTTAATGTAGCAGCAGAGGAAGGAGTATGGATGGAGATAAATTCTCAGCCTGAGCGTCTTGACTTAACAGATTACTGGGCAATGGAGGCAAAGAAGAGAGGGGTGAAGGTAGTCATAAATACCGATGCCCATAATAAGGATTCTCTTGATTTTATCAAATTAGGAGTTATTACAGCTCGCAGAGGATGGCTGGAAAAAGAGGATGTAGTGAATACTCTTTCGCTGAAAGAATTTGCTGAGATACTAAAGCAGAGGAGGGTCAGGAAATGATTTTGAAAAATTTCATTAAGGACCTTTCGACGCTGCTTTCTTTAAAGCAAGCATCCCTATTTTATAGCGGGCGATAACTGTGAGTTTAGGATCACTTTCCATTTTTGAGACAATGCTGAATTCAGCTATAGCCTCAGGTATTTTGTTTTGAGCTTCATAAGCACTTCCCAGCAGAAAATGAGCCCTGGCACTTTTGGGATTTATTTTTAGGGCTTTTTCGGCATCGTCCTGTGCCGCTGTGAACTTTCCCAGCTTCATCCAGCTCATCCCTCTTTGCAGGTAAAAGTCATAAAGCGATGAGTATCTTTTTCTTGCTTCACTGAAGTATTTTTTTGCTTTCTCCTTTTCTTCCAGAAATTGGTAAATAACTCCTGTCATCATATAAGCAAAAGGTTTTTCAGGATCAATTTTAATAGCCCTTTGGTAAGTTTCAAGAGCAGGGTTTATCTTTCCCTCTTCCAGGAGCTGTTCTGCTTTCTGGATACAACTTATATAAGGGTCAGGTTTGGGGAGAAAATAGACAAAGAAAAGATAGGCAGAGATTATAACGACTGCTCCCACTATTGCTCTTTTTATCCATCTTCTTGTGAGCTTTTCTTTTTCCTTTTTTATAATTTCATCCAGATACCACCACCAGTGTTCGGGAGATATTTTATGTTCCTTACGATAAAGAACAGGGTCGATATGGTTTTTTAATCTTTTCCATACTACCTGTGGTTTATCTTTAATTATCTGATCCAGGCTATCCAACTTTGATTTTTCTGCAGAAAGATCTGCTCCTTTTTTCTCCAGTTTTTCCAGAAGGTTTTTTATTTTATCTCTTAAGGTTAATACCTGGACAATTTTATCTTTAAGTTCTTCTATCTCTAAAAGATGTCTCTTGTAATCTTCTATCCATTCTCTCAACTCACTTAATGTTTCTCTTTTTATTTTCATTTTCATTGTTGATGTCAGAAGGTTTCTTTTTTCTTTCCCAATTTGGTGGCAAAAGCTTCTGCTTCAGTTTTATTTTTTACACTCCTGAAGTCTATCACTATGGATCCTTTTTCTTCAAGCCGATGCATTATTCTTTTCATAGCTTTTCCTGTTCCTATTGCTTTAGGGTAAACGAATACAGCAGATTTTTTCCCCTGCAAACCCGAGCATTTTTTAATGAAGCTATCAAGGTTGTCTGAAAATTTGCCTCCCCAGAATCCTTCTACCGGGCTACCCACAAATATAAGGTCGTACTGGTAAAGACCGGGTGGTCTTGTAGATTCCTCTGTTTTGACTTTCTGTATTTGATGACCCTGGTTTTGAAGAGTGGTAAATATTGCTCCGGCAATTCTATCAAATTTTTTAGATCTGCTGGAATAAATTAACATTATTCTCATTTTACCTCCTTGAAGCTAAAAATACTATAAATTAAACTATGATTTTGTCAGGGATATTTTGCTCTTTTTTCTGTTGTGATAGGCTTCCACTTGAGCTACAAAAGTTCTTACCTTGTTTAAGTAATTAGCCTGGCGGGAACCATCGTAAGAGAGAGCTAATATGGGGAATTCAGGAAAATCTCTTTCTATCTGAGATGTTATCGCAACGGTAAGATTGCCGGGCATACAGGTGAAAGGCATTACATTTACAGCTCCATCTCTTCCCCTCTCTATGGAACTTAATATTTTCCCAATAGATAGTATAGCCTCTCCTCTTAAGGAACGATGCATGTACCTTTCTCCCAGCTTAATTATGTGCTCCGTATGAGGTTCTTCAAAACCTTCTATTATTCCTTTGAACAGTTGTTCAAAACGTTTGTCCACCAGTTCCTGATAGAAGTTCCTTATTCTGTTTTTCAGAAATTCTATATATTTTCTTTCCTTTAAGCTTGTTTCTTTATAGGCATGATTGGTATAGAAAAACCATTCTCTCATTGAAGCAAGTTCTACTTTTAAACCAAGTTTCTCCAGTTCATCTATTATAAAGAGGTTAGCATAGGGATTGTGCCTTACGTATATCTCACCTACAACTGTTACCACAGGCTTATCGTCTTTTATTCTTTCTATTTTTTTGAATCTCTCAGCTGCTTCCCTCATTATTGGCAAGAGAGGTTTATCTTCTCTTATAGCCTGGCATACCCTGTCTCTATACTCTTCGTAAACCCTGTTAGTTTCACCTTTATTTTTTTCGTCAGGACGTATAATTCTCTGCACTTTTCGCAGGATGTCAATAGCTACAATACCATTCCAGGCAAGTTTTGTAAACTTAATACCATATCCTGCATAGCTATTTTCGGAACTCAGAGATATGACAGGTATATCGGGATATCCCAGCCTTTTTAAAAGGTGTTCCTGGAACTTCTTATACTGTCCGAACCTGCACGGACCTTCTGCTGTTCCCATAAAGAATGCCACCTTTTTAGGATCAAAATCTTTTCTTTTTATTATCTTTAACATATCGCCTGTAGTTAAGATAACCGGGTGACATTCTCTTCCTGTTGTATATCTTTGTCCTTCTCTTATGGATTCATCGTCACTTACCGGCATCACCTCTGCTTTTTGGCCCATTGCCTCAAAGGTAGCCTTTAAAGCATAGGAATGATCATCCATATAGGGTATGTAGATTACCCTGTCGTTTCTGGAGTAAGTGGTAGAAGGAGGCAGGCTAATCTTTTCTTTCTCTCTCTTTTTTTGAAGTATTGCTCCTTGGATGCTGTCAAGAAAAGCCTCAAGCCTTGTTATTATCCCTGCTTCCGCTGAGTGTTCATCTATCTGAAGCTCCAGAAGAGGTCTATCCATTTCCTCCTCAAAAAATTTTGTTACAAAGGAATCAGGACCACATCCAAAATTGGTTATATACACGGGATAAAGATTTTTTGTCTTCTTTATGTATCGAGCTGCAGCTAGAATCCTCTGCCCGTAATTCCAGTACATATTAGGGTAGTCCTCAGCTATGGTACTAGGATTAAGGTCCAGAAAATCCATGGGTATGGCTAACATCCCCAGCTCTGCCATTTTGTTTGCGATATCCAGATTTAATCCAGGGTCACAACCATTGTAGGGACGCGAAATTATAACAAATGCCACTTTATCTCCCAGATTTTTTATTACAGAATTTCCCTTTTCTCTAAGAGACTGGTAGAATTTATTTTGAACCTTTTTAGCTACCTGGATAGCCTTGTTTATCTTTTCTCTGTCATTTGAAAGTGTTTTCCCTATCTCTCTTAAAGCTTTATCAACTCCCTCTCTTAGAGAGATTTTAGGTTCCAGAACCTTAGCTGAGTACTCTTTTAATGGGATAGCAGAGTTTATAAAGTAAGGTAGACCTTGTGACCAGGGACAATTATAGGTTCTGTGGAGGCGATCATCAGACTGAGGGAAGTCAATAAGACTTGGTAGAAAGATATAGTCAACCCCTTTTTCCAGAAGGTCCAGTACATGACCGTGGGCTACTTTGATAGGGAAACAAACATCAGCAGTTACAATTTCTACTCCCTTATGGATTATTCTGTCATTTGTTCTTGATGAAAGAACTACTTCAAATCCAAGTTCGGTGAAAAAACTCTCCCATAAGGGGGAAAGTTCAAATGTATGCAAGGCTCTTGGTATTCCAATTTTTTTGTTACCTTTTTGAGTTGAATATTTACTAAAGAGAAGCTTTTCTCTTTCTCTGAAAAGATTTGGAACTCTCTTTTTTCTCCTTCCCTCTTTACCACTATACTTCTCACATCTATCTCCATAGGTTAGTGGTTTTTCCTCTCCTTCAATGAATACTCTGTTAACCTTACATCTGTTCGGGCAGTCATGACATTCAAATGATTCCATTCTATACTTAACATCGGTTAATCTGAAGCCCTTAAACTTGCTCTCACCCCTGGTTTCTTCCCTGGCTAATATAGCTACCCCTATTGCCCCAAGAACTTCATTGTGAGGGGGGACTGTTACTTTCTTCCTCAGTATCTTTTCAAAAGCTGCAACAACTGCTCTATTGCAGGCAGTTCCTCCCTGAAAGAATATATTGTCTCCTATTTTTCTGCCTTCTACAACTTTGTTCAGGTAGTTATAGGCTACAGAGTAAGCAAGACCTGCAACCAGGTCGGGTATAGGTACCCCTCTTTGTAGATGCTCAAAAAGGGCTGACTCCATAAAAACTGTGCATCTATCCCCAAGGTTAGCAGGACTGTTGGCGGTAAAGGCAATATTTTCAAATTCTTTTTTTATATTTATCTTTAACTGTTCTGCCTGTTCTTCCAGGAAAGACCCTGTTCCTGCAGCACAGGCTTTGTTCATGGTAAAGTCAACTATAACCCCTTTATTTAAACTGATGTACTTTGAATCCTGACCCCCTATCTCAAATATGGTATCGACCTCAGGGTCTATATTCAAGGCTCCTTTTGCTTGAGCAGTTATCTCGTTTTTAATTACGTCAGCTCCTATAAAGGCACCAATCATATGTCTTCCTGAACCAGTGGTTCCTGCTCCTTTGATCCTTACTTTTCCCTCTACTTTTTCTTTTACTTCTCTTAAGCCTTCCTGGACAGCCTTTATAGGTTTCCCTGCTGTAGGGAGATAACTTTTGGCAATAAGTCGGTTTTTACTATCTATAACTGCTACATTTGTACTAACCGAACCAATATCCACACCAATATAAGCATCTATTAATTCTCCATTTTCAGGGAATTGGTAATCTTCCTCCTTCCTGGGAGGTTTTTCCTTTTCAAAATCAAGAGAAAGCTTTGGGAGAACCCCTTTTTCTTTTTTTATATTGATGTCATGGTTAAGCTTTTGAGGATCAAAGTTGCCAAATTCTCCCTTTTCCTTGAGCAAAAGA
This sequence comes from Candidatus Aerophobota bacterium, assembly GCA_021162265.1. GTDB lineage: Bacteria > Aerophobota > Aerophobia > Aerophobales > B3-G15 > CBFDTW01. The sequence goes on from JAGGZA010000071.1 coordinate 7,069, forward strand.
GCTGCTCCTAAAGCCCCCATAGAGAAAAAATGAGGTAAGACAAAAATGTCCTCTCTGTGCAGGACTTTTTTAAATGCCACAAGCATTGCTTTGTTAGCAGCCACTCCTCCTTGAAAGGAAATAGGTCCTTTCAATTTTTTCCCCCGGGCAATATTGCTACGATAACTTCTTGCAAGAGCCTCACAAAGACCCATAGTTATGTCTTCCATAGGGGTAGCTTTTTGTTGAAGGTGAATCATATCAGATTTAGCAAATACGGCACATCTTCCAGCAAGCCTTGCGGGATTAGTGGATTTTAGGGCTTTTTCTGCAAACTCTTCCTCTATATTCAGTTCCAATCTCTTTGCTTGTTGGTCCAGGAAAGACCCCGTTCCTGAAGCACAACTTGAGTTCATCCCGAAATCTATTACTTCCCCACGCTCATTTAGAGAGATAAATTTGGCATCCATGCCACCTATGTCAATTATTGCTCTTATTGAGGGGTCAATATGATTTGTTCCCTTAGCTTGAGCTATAACCTCCTCAAAATAAGAGACCTTCCATTCTTTGCTTAAGAGTTCTCCATTAGCACCGGTTACTCCTACTGAGTTGAAAGGGTAAGAGGAATATGCATTTTTTAAAATTTCTCTTGCCTTTTCAAAGGGTTGTCCGTTATGACGGGTGTATTTTTCTTCGTAAACTATCTTTCCCTCTTTATCTATAATTACCATATTTACGGACACTGATCCCAGGTCTAAACCTGCAATATATCTTTCCATTTTTATTACCTTTTGTACAAATAATTAATTTTTCAGGGGATTATAGCAAAAAGGAGGTCAGTGTCAACCAACCGGGAAGCTGTCTTTCAGATTTGAAGCGGAAAAAAAAGATTTTGTTGGGGCTTAAAGTTTCAGGAAGAGTATTGATACACTAAAATAAATTGTGAGAGAAAAAACATCCAGAACAGTGGTAATTAAAGGTCCTGAGACAATTGCAGGATCCAGCTTTAGTTTCTTACAGATAAGAGGTAGAAGTGATCCAAGTAAAGTAGCAGTTATGATAGCTATCAGCATACTGAAAGCCACGCAACCTCCCAGGATGGAATTCCTTTGTAACACAATTGCTCTAATGAGGGTAATTCCTCCCAGAGGAATACCCATCATTCCTCCTATAAGTATTTCCTTTTTTGCCACAACCCATATATCCTTCAATCTTACCTCTCCGATTGCGAGTCCTCTTACTACTGCCATTGCTGCCTGGGTTCCTGCATTTCCCGCTGTATCCATTAGCACGGGTATGTAAAAAGCCAGGGACACAATGCTTTCCAGGACAAATGAAAAATGTTGCATTATAATTCCTGAGAAGAATCCGGTAAAAGCAAGTATAATTAACCAGGTTAACCTGTTTTTAGCAATTATTAGAGGTCGCATCTTCATATACTCTTCACTGTGCTCACCTGCTGCACTGAACTTATACATATCTTCTGTGTTTTCTTCTCTTATAACATCAATAACATCATCTACAGTTATTATGCCTTTCATTTTTCCATTCTCATCAACTACGGGTAGTGCTAACAGGTCATAATTGGCAACTTTTCTTGCTACCTCCTCCTGGTCCATATTAATGGGTAAAGCGATAATATTGCGATGCATTAATTTTCTGATTTTTTCCTTAGGCTCTGCCAGTATAAGCTCCTTTAAAGAGAGAACACCCACTAATTTGTCTCTTCCATCAACGACATAGATGTAATAGACCATCTCTGAATCCTTTGCCGTTTCCCTTAACTTCTGGAGTGCTTCTTCTGCAGTCATATCTTCTCTTACACTGGCAAACTCTGTTGTCATTATTCCTCCAGCACTGGTAGGGGAATAGCTCATCAGTTCCTTTACGTCCTGAGCTTCTTCTTTGTTCATTATTGAAAGGAACCTGTCCACTATTTCCGGAGGTAGTTCTTTAAAAAGGTCAGCTCGTTCATCGGGAGCAAGTTCATCTAAAAGTTTGCCTTTTTTCACGTCATCTATTGCTTCCAGAATTTTGATTTGTTCTTGTTCATCAATTTTCTCAAAAACATCAGCGGCAAAATCAAGGTCCCATAAGGAAAATAAATAAACCTTCTCCTTTAAAGAAAACTCCCTCAAGACCTGTGCCACTTCTATTGGCTCATAGTCTTTAAAAATATCTTTAAGTTCTTCTCTATTTTTCTGGGCGATAAGCTCTTTTATTTCAGGTAAAACAAGGTGAAGTCTTGAGTATTCTCTCTCCATGGCATCTCCCGGGATTATATAAATTTCTGATAAAAAGAAAAAACAAAGTGTGCGTTCTTTATTTATATCTTTAAAACTTTTGATTTCTCAAATAGAAGGGAAAAATAACCTTTTGTATCTTTGTTAAAGTCAGTAGAGAAACCCTTCAGTCCAGGGTGGGTTTCCTGGAATAACTTTCTTAATTGAATGGTGCCGGGAGGGGGACTTGAACCCCCACGGAGTAATCTCCACATGGCCCTCAACCATGCGCGTCTGCCTATTCCGCCATCCCGGCTTTAAATTACTTCTGGATTTATTCCCGACTTCAAATATTAATTAATTTTAAATAAAAATCAACTTTTGTCTATTCTCCTCTGGAAAGCCTTTCTATATCTTCTTCTTCGCCTATTACCATGAGTATATCTCCCTTTTCAATTACATCTGTTGCTTGAGGAAGATAATTTACCTTTTCTATTTTATTTTCTTCAAGAGACATTTTTCTTATCTCTAATATGTTTACTCTGTATTTTTGTCTTATTTTTAAGTCTCCTATTTTCTTTCCCCAGAAGCTTTCGGGAGCATTCACTTGAGCTGCACTATATTTATCAGTGATGGGAAAATAATCCAGGATATTGGAAGCAATTAGACTTTGAGCGAGTTTTTTACCTATTTCCACTTCGGGTAGAATTATCCTGTCTGCCCCTACCAGATTGAGAATCTTTTCCTGGATATCGGAAACTGTGTGAGAGGCACGGGTTATAACTCTCGGAACACCTATTTTTTTTAGAAGAGCTGTAGTTAAAATGGATGACTCAAATTCACCTATACTTACAATAGCAACATCTACTTTGTTAATTCCTTGAGAGATAAGTGCTTCCTCATCTGTAGAATCAAGTCTTACAGCGAGGGTTGCTATTTCCTTGAATCTTTCAACTAATTCAGGATTTTTATCAATTACAATGACTTCGGCTCCTCTTCGAGCAAGAGCTTCAGCCACGGTAGCGCCAAAACGCCCCAGGCCAATTACTGCAAATTTTCGCATTTTTTCTCCCTGTTCTCCTTAGTTATCCTATAATGATACTTTCTTGTGGATATTCGTAAAGTTTAGCTACTTTTCTCCCGCTTATAGCCAGAGCTAAAGTCAGGGGACCAACTCTCCCTACAAATATGGTAATTATTATAATCATTTTTCCTAAGCTGGTAAGGTTAGGAGTAATTCCTCTGGAAAGACCTACAGTTCCAAGAGCTGAAAAAACTTCAAACAGGATGTTTAAAAAATTTGTATGTTCTGTAAAGGATAGGAAAAGAGTGGAAATACTACCCCATCCCAGAGCAAGAGTCACAACACACAGAGTTTGATAGATATAGGTTTGGGGTATAGTTCTCTTAAAAGCTTCTACTTCTTCTTTCCCCTGAGCCATTGATTTAATTGTAAGTATTAAAGTAGCAAATGTGCTGGTCTTAATGCCACCTCCTGTAGAACCAGGGGATGCTCCTATGAACATTAGGATTATTAACAGGA
>JAGGZA010000035.1 GCA_021162265.1 Candidatus Aerophobota bacterium
GTATTAGAATATAAGGAAGTGTCAACCCTTGAAACCTTTAAAAATTTTTTAATTAAAAGCCGGGTATGCTTGAGAATCTATTTTATAAAAAGGCTCTCAATCTCCTTATGGCTTTTATTTTCTCAGTCCTTCCCACTCTGGCCTCTTGTAGAGCTTTGTGAAGGAGGAGAATACTCTCCTTGTAGGTTTGTTTATCCACAGGGTAGGGATGTCCATCTTTTCCTCCATAGGCGAAGCTATAGGTAGCAGGGTCTTTAAAGCTTGGTTTTGCTCCATAAATTAAGTCAGAGACAAGAGCAAGAGCTCTTATTGTTTTTGCTCCCACTCCTTTAACTTCCAGAACTTCTTCAAAATTTTTGGGATTTCTTTTATGAATGCTCTGAAGTGTCTTTTCCAACCTATCAGGTCTTACTTTTTCAACAGAAAAACTATGAGAGGGAGGCATTTTTAAATTATTTATCCTTTTTAGCTCTTTAATTATTTTGTAGGGTTTTTCCCTGGAAAGTTCTGTACAGGCCTGTCTTGCCTTTTCACTTTCTCTTGCTACCATATTTAATCCCTCTCCCTTCCAGTCAGAACATATGCCAGAGTGTGGTTCACATACAAAACTTTCTACTTTATCACCTATCCAGTGGTAGCGTCGGGCGTACCTGGTTAATTCATTCATTCCCTGCTGTATCACTGCCCATCTTCCTGAGGAAGTAAAGAAAAAACAATGGTGATAAAGCTGGAATCCATCCTGCAATCCCGCTGTATCTACCTTTGCTGACATTTTACTGGCATAGATAAGAGTGGCAGGATTAACCTGGGTTTTTTCTGACCACTGTGTTATCTCCAGGGGAGTGCGTAATGCAACTTTTCCCTTTCCCCCTGTTACAAAGAGCCCTATTTCCTCCTCTATTCCTCTAATTCCCTCTTTTATTGCTCCACATACAGTAGTTGTTAATCCTGAACTGTGCCAGTCAAATCCAAGAACACAGCCCAGAGCTTGAAACCACAGAGGGTCAGAAATTTTTCTCAAAATTTCCTCGGGTCCTGAATCAGAGACAATAGCTATTATTATCTCTCTTGATAAAAGCTTCATTTTTTCAAAAAGCCAGCGGGGAGACTTACCATAGTGAAGAGGAAGGTCGGTAATTCCTGTTCTTTGCATTTTTATACCAGCTTACTTAAATAATTTTTATATATAGATTCCCAGGAGTAATGCATAATTACTCTTTTTTGCATATAGAAAGTAGGCAAATTTCCAATGTAATTTAAAATTTTAGAAGCTACCCTGGATGGACTTTCTTCTGGGTCTATTTTTAAAGCATAATCTTTAACTACTTCAGGAAGAGGTTCTATATTGGTGCATATAATAGGCATCCGTTTTGCTCCTGCTTCAAGGAGGGGTATACCAAATCCTTCTTGAGAAGAGGTAATAAAGAGGGCATCACAGATAGAGTAAAGGTCCCTTATCTCTTTGCAATTCAGTTTTAAACTATAAGTGTCCTTCCAGTCAGAAAGGAATATTACATCTCTTTCCAGGTTAAGGTGTCTGCATAGCTCATGCAGATGCCTGAAATAATAAATTGCTTCAGGATTGTGAGGATCAGGTGGAGCGGTAATTATAAATTTGCATTTTTTACCTTTTTTGTTTATTTCCTTTACAACTTTTATCCCAAATTCGTAATTTTTCCGTTTGAGAATTCTTGAAGGGAAGAACATCACAAGCTCAGCTTCAAAAATACCTTTATCCCATGCAAATTCCCATATTGAGTTAGAAATATCAAGAAAAGATTTTAAATCTATACCCACCGGGATTACCTGAATAAGTTCGGGTTTCACAGAAAATATACTGGCAAGTTCTCTCTGGCGTAATTTAGAAATAGCTACGTAGTTTACCCTGGGGTTGAATTCAGATAGAATCTTCCAGGGATACTTATCTGATTCAGGTATGTCATTTTCATATGCAGAGTTAAGAAATGTAGAATCATGACACCACAGGTAAAATTTTATCTTGGGAGAAAATTTTTTTATTAAATCTTTTAATGCACAGGTAAAGGGAAGATTAAAATGCATTGTCATAACATTATGAATAATACATACATCTATATCTCTTAGCTCCTTTTCTATTTTGAGAAAAATATTTTCTTTTAGTCTGTTAAATCCTTCTGATAATTTTCCTTCCTTTATTTCTCTATCCAGGTTCTTATCAACAAGTGCAAGAGACCTTATCTCAGGTATTACTTTTACTTCAATTTCATCTTCCCTTTTTCCCTCACCGGTAATTATTTTTACCTTATGGCCATTTTTAGCCAGAATTTTAGCATGAGCCTGGATTACAGTTTCTACACCGCCAACCACAGGAGGATAGGTATAGTGAACTATAGCTATTTTTTTCTTTTTCATCTCTATTCTGAAGTTTTTTGAAGGTAAAGACCTCTTTTTTTTCTGTATTCTTTTATCTCTATCATTGGTCTTCTTTCTGTAAGAACGAATTTTTCTTTTAAGAGAAAGAGCTCCTCTCCTTTGGCTCTTACAAGATAAAAGTAATTCTCAATTTTTTTATTTATTGAGATTATTCCCTGCTGTTGCAGACGCGTGAAAAAAGTATGAAGAATGACAAAAGACATTCTGCCAAGATCATCAAGGTTACGATTTCTGTGAATTCTTTTGTCAAGGTCTACCTGAGCGAGAGAAAAAAGGCCATATTGTTCATATATATCAATCAAGAGCCCTATTTCCACGCCATATCCTACCCGGAAGGGAAGCTTTTCCAGAATTTCTCTTCTCCCTGCGTACTCGCCGGAAAGAGGTTGAAGAAATCCGGATAACTCTGGGTAAAAGTTTGAAAGAAGAGGACGAACAAGTATTTCAGTAACTCTTCCCCCTCCCGAGCGTCTAATTCTGCTACCTATCTTTATAGGACGCTCATAAAATCCTTTTACATAACAAATATCATCAAATTCAAGTAAGGGACCTAAAAGACCATAGGCAAACTTGGGATGAATATTTTTAATATCTGCATCTACCCAGAGAATTATATCACCTTCCAGAAGATAAAGACTTTTCCAGAGATTCTCTCCCTTTCCTCTTACGTATCCATACTGAGGAAGACACTCTGAGGCAAGATAGACTTTTGCTCCTGCTTCTTCTGCAATTTTCAGTGTATTATCAGTAGATCCACTGTCTATAACTGCTATTTCGTCTATAAGAGGGTAATTTATTTGAAGCTCATTTCTCATAACCTGAATTTCTTCTCCTATAGTCTCAGCTTCATTGAGAGTGGGAAAGGCAAGGCTTATCTTTAATTCTTTTTTTTCTTTTATATCCACAAGTCTTTTTATGTTGGAGAAACTGCTGTGGTGAAAAGTGTTTGTTTTAATCCAGCGATCTAAATTTTTTTGCCATTTCAAAAATAATCACCTCCTTTTTTCTTTTTAGCTATGTTATATTATACGAAAATACTAAGCTATAGTCAATTTTTAGGCGCTTCTTGACTTAAAAAGGGGTGGTTTTATAATTAATTTGTGTTTTAGTTAGTTCGGGGCGTAGCGCAGCTTGGTTTAGCGCGCTTGCTTTGGGAGCAAGAGGTCGTCGGTTCAAATCCGACCGCCCCGACCATAAAGCTAATATATCTATATTGCATATTAAAATGGAGAAAAAAACACCAGCCGAGTCTCTTACTATTCTCTCTCAGGTGATGATGCCTTACCACGCCAGTCATTATGGTAACGTGCATGGGGGCATAATAATGAAACTTGTAGATGAGGTTGCTTATGTTGCTGCTTCTCGTCATGCAAGGTGTAATGTAGTTACAGCTTCTATAGACTCACTTGATTTTAAGCATCCTGTTCGTATAGGTGATGTTGTTACCTTGAGGGCAAAGCTCGTCTTTGTTGGTAAAACCAGTATGGAAGTTGAGGTCCATGTTGAAACTGAGAGGATAAAAACTGGAGAAACCCTGCCTGTAGCTACAGCTTACCTTACTATGGTTGCTCTTAATGAGGAAGGGCACCCCACTCCTGTTCCCCAGCTAATCTTAGAAACAGAAGAGGAGAGGAAAAAGTATCAGGAAGCAAAACTTCGCCGTGAGAGAAAGCTTGAGAAGATAAAGAAAGTTTACCCTTGAGTCTTCCTGACACAAAGATTAACTAAAGTCTTGCTTCAAGAGCTATAGAGGGACCTGTTAGCAAAATGTTTTTTTTGGGATTGGGTGTCCACAGTTCCTCAATGCTTGAGAAAGGACTTTTATAGTGAAATAAAGCAGGGACAGGGATGTTTCGCCATAAGCTATAAAAATATCCAAAAGTTAAAGTTAAATTAGTAGAAAGGGCAAACTTAAGATAAGCTTCTCCTTCAAGAAGAGGAATGATAGTTGTGGAGCTTTGCCGGAAAGGAAAATCTCCCTTCCAATAAAAACTACCTGATTCAAATTCCCCACCAGATGTTTGAGGATAACCACTCCATACAGCATCATCAATATCTACAAAGAGAGCCTCTCTGTTTACAAAACCAACCAGATAAGAACAGGAAGCTCTCACCCTTAAACTAATTCTCCTGGCAAGCCTGCGTTGACTTACAATTCCCAGGGAAGGTCCAATACCTGTTGTTTTTACATTAGAGGTAACTTTTAAGTCGTAGTTATCATAATAATAGTAATCATCCCAGAAATCATACCAGGGTAAAGAATAATACCCTCCTTCCAGGTCTGATATTTCAAATTCTCCATTAACCCTTTGTTTATCATTAAAAATAGCATTTACATATCGCAGTCCCCAGGTGATGTTAACTCCAGGTAGATTTGTTGCCCGCGAAAATAGGTAAAATGTTGTTAAAGAAAACTTCCTTGATGCATCGTATACTGTTGATACCCGGGAGGGATCAACCAAAAGATTTCCTTCCTCATCCCAGGAATAGGAATAGCTGTAAAATTCTTCCCCCCACATGGTTAATGCAGGGGTGGAGAAAAAAAGCTGTTCCTCGCTCTCCCAAAGGCTTTCTCCTGGTAGCCTTCCTGAAACCGAACCATAGCCAGATGTCCACCAGCCACCTATATTTAAAGAAGGATTTCTCCCTAATGAGATCAGGACCAATGGTGTCAGCTCAAGTCTGGGATTTACAGTTACTGCCTCGGATGAATATCCATAGTTAAAGTTAACGCCCTCCTCTCCATCCGTAAAATAAGGTTCATAATTTACTCCTGCAGAGCCTATGGTCTCATCTACCCCTGCTGTGCCCGGGAAAATAATGCCAAGCTCAATTTGCCTTGCTGTTACTTCTACGGTGAATAAGAGCGTGAATGCTACTACCATCAGGTTTGCTAATTTTAGTCTCATTTTTAATCCTTGCTTTTTTAAGATTTTACAATTAATAAAACTTTTAGTCAATTATTTGACACTCCTCCTCTATATGGTAAAATTCCCTTGAATGCAAGGTGGAAGCCATGGAATCTCTGTCCTGGTTAAATGCTCTTTCGTCAAAAGTAAACGAGGAGGAAATGATTGAGCTTGCTCTGAAGCTCATTGAGAAAAATACTACCAATCCACCGGGAAATGAATGTCTGGTAAAAGATACAATAGTGGAATATCTTGGCAAGTTAGGAGCACGGATAGAAATTCTTGAGTCTGCTCCTCAAAGATGTAATATTCTGGGATATATAGGAGAAGGACATCCTGTTGCTGCTATAATCTGTCACATGGATGTCGTACCTCCTGGTGACGGTTGGTATTCTGACCCTTTTTCACCTAAGGTGAAAGAAGGTAAAATATATGGCAGAGGAGCTGTGGATAATAAAGGCCCTTTTGCTGCAAGCTGGGCAGGGATAAAAGCTCTTCTTGATGCAGGTATTACTTTAAAGGGTACTGTAGTTCTGGGAGCAGTTGCCGATGAGGAAAGAGGTTCTTTTTATGGAATGCAATATCTTCTTAATAAAGGTTTTCATCCTGACTTCTGTGTGATTCCTGATGGAGGGAGCTTAAATCAGATAATCATAGGGGAAAAGGGGAGAATGGAGGTTTTTTTGAGTGCAAAGGGAAAATCAGCTCATGCCTCTCAACCCCATAAGGGTGATAATGCCATATACAGGATGGTTAACTATCTTAATCTTTTAAAAAATTTTAATTTAAAAGGAGATTATCACCCGTTGTTTGACCCTCCTACCATAAACCTGGGTCAGATAAAAGGCGGAGAGGCTCCCAATATAGTTCCTGATAGGTGCTATGCAACTCTTGATATAAGGTATCCCTTGGGAATGGAAGAGAAAGACATAATAATTCAGCTTGAAGATCTTGCTTTAAGATGTGAGGGAGGAATTGAAATTAAAAAAAGGGATTTTTCCGTGAGACCGCATCTTCTTGATGTAAACCATCCCCTTGTTAAAGTATGCAAAGATTTAGCAAGAAGTTTTGGTATTTCCCTTCAGGCAGGCACTATGGGTGGCATTACCCTGGCTAAAAATCTTTATTTCAGGAAGATTCCTGCTATAGTACATTCTCCCACCATGCAGCCGGTGGCTCATCAGGCTAATGAATATGTGGAGATTAAGAACCTTACAATTTGTGCTAAACTCTGGGCTGGAGTAATAGCAAGGCTTATAGGGGAATTAAATGAGAGATAGAGTAGAGCTGGAAGTTGTAAGGCTTAAAAAAGATCTTCCTCTTCCTTCTTATATGAGCGAGGGAGCAGTTGGTATGGACCTTTATGCAGCGGAAAAGGTTCATCTTGCTCCAGGTCAGATAAAACTTGTTTCTACCGGAATAAAGGTAAAAATTCCATATGGTTACGAACTTCAGATAAGACCGAGAAGCGGTCTTGCCACCCGGGGCATTGGAATACCTAATTCTCCTGGAACTGTTGATAATGATTATCGAGGAGAGATTAAAGTTTGCCTTATTAATTTTGGCAAAGACCCATTTACAATAAATAAAGGAGATAGAATTGCTCAGGCAGTGGTATCACCAGTTGTTCGGGCGAAAATAAAATGTGTTGATTCTCTTAACTCTACTATTAGAGGCGAGGGGGGATTTGGTCATACAGGGAGGTGAGGTGTGACAAACAGGACTTCTGATAGGAAAATAAAAGATATTCTATGGGCTACCTTTCTGATTATAATTGGTTTATTTGTCCTTATCAGCCTTTTTTTTTATCACCCTGCAGTTTCTTCTTTTTTTACCTTTCCCCCTGAAATTTCTCCAGGAAATTATGTTGGCAGGGTAGGAGTTTTTGTTGCGACTTATCTTTTTCTGGGTCTGGGGATTCCTGCTTTTCTCCTGCCAGTTATTTTAATATGGTTTGGCGTGAAGAAAGCAAAGAGAGGATATATAGAGGGTTTCTTGCTCAGAACAATAAGTTTGATATTAGGTTTTATAGCTCTATGCAGCCTTCTTTATTTTATCGGGATCGATCTCACCTCTCCCTGGTATGGAGGAGGTTTAACAGGATTTGTTTTTTCAAAGTTATTTACTTCATTTTTTGGAAAAATGGGAGGGTTAATTATAATATGCGGAATGTTGTTTGTTTCTTTGCTGCTTAATATAGATTTTTCCCTGATTATGAGAAAAAAGGAAATTAAAAAGAAGATATCCTCTCAAAAGAACCTTGTTTTAAGAAAAAATACTGCTTCGGAGACCTCTTTTCTAAAGAAGAGCAGGAGGGAAGATTATCAACGGTTTTCTCCATCTGGATATAGGTTTCCCTCTACCGATTTGCTTGAGTTACCTGATAAAAAGTATCTTTCCTCCAATGAGGTAGTCGAGGCGGGTAAGAAACTCCAGCAAACACTTAAGGATTTCGGAATAGACGTAGAAATAGAGGAGGTAAAAGAAGGACCTGCTATTACTCGTTATGAGGTTAAGCTTGCTCCCGGGATAAGAGTTAGCAGGTTAATGAATCTGTCAAGCGATCTTGCTCTTTCCCTCGCTGTTCCCAATGTCAGGATAGAGGTACCTGTGAGTGGAAAATCCCTGGTGGGAATTGAGGTTCCTAAAAAGAAGGTTAGATTTGTTTATTTACGTGAGCTTCTGGAGGAGGCAGGGTTTAGGGAAAAAAGAGGAAAACTTTTATTTCCTCTGGGTAGAGATATTGCTGGAGAGACAGTTTGGGTAAATCTGGAAACCCTGCCCCACCTCTTAATAGGGGGGTCAACCGGCTCCGGGAAAAGTGTGTGCATCAACTCAATTTTAATAAGTCTTCTTTATAGAGCTACACCTGAGGAGGTAAAATTCCTGCTTATAGACCCTAAAACAGTGGAGCTGGTTGATTATGCAGAGATTCCTCATTTAATATTTCCACCGGTAAAAGATTTTAAAACAGCTACGAAGGCTCTGGACTGGGTGGTGCAGGAAATGATGCAGCGTTACGAGGAATTTAACAGAGAGGGTGTTAGAAATATTACCGGGTTTAACCAGAATAAAACAGAAGAGGAAACCATGCCTTTTTTAGTGGTAGTTATTGATGAGCTTGCTGATCTTATGATGCTTGCTGGAGCCAGGTTAGAGAAGACTCTTTGTCGTATTGCTCAACTTGGAAGGGCGACAGGTATTCATCTTATTGTTGCAACCCAGAGACCCTCAGTTGACGTTATTACTGGCTTAATTAAAGCGAATTTTCCTTCAAGGATTTCCTTTGCTGTTGCCTCGCAGGTTGACTCCAGAACCATTCTTGATACAACAGGGGCTGAGAAACTTGTTGGGAATGGTGATATGCTTTTTTCTCCTGTTGAAGCATCAAGACCTTTTAGAATCCAGGGAAGCTATATATCGCCTGAAGAAGTAAAAAGAGTTGTTGCTTTTATAAGACAGCAGGACAGACCCATATACAAAGATATAATAGGTGAGATTGAAAGAGAAAGCGAAGATGAGGATAAGGAGCAGGATGAGCTTTTTAATGAAGCAAAGAGACTTGTTCTAACGACAGGAAGGGCATCTACCTCTTATCTTCAAAGAAGACTTGCCATTGGATACAACAGAGCTGCCAGGATTATGGAACAACTGGAGAAAGAGGGAGTAGTAGGACCTGCCAGAGGGAGCAAGCCAAGGGAAGTTCTTATTGAGAGAAAAACTATCCAGGAAAAAAGAGGTAGCAAGGATGAATTTAGCTAATAAGATAACTATTTCTCGGATAATTCTTGTTCCTTTTTTAATTTCATTTTTATTCCTTCCCGGTAAATGGGGAATAGTTATATCCTTTTTTATTTTTGTATTAGCCTGTTTATCTGATTGGGTGGATGGTTATGTAGCAAGAAAAAATAGCCAGATAACTACCATGGGTAAGATAATGGATCCTGTTGCTGATAAAGTCCTGGTTTACAGTATGCTAATTTGTTTTGTATATCTGCATATAGTTCCTTTCTGGATGGTAATAATCCTTATTGCAAGGGATTTTCTGGTGATGGCTTTAAGAGTAGAGGTAGCTTTTAGAAAAGTTATACTTACTCCAACTTTCACAGCCAAGTTTAAGACAGTGCTTGAATATGGTGTTATTCTTTTTTCCTTTTTTTATATGTTTTTTTCTATTAGCTATTCTGTATCTTTTTTAAAGGTGGCTATTTATTTATCCATGAGTTTAACCCTGGTATTTGCCATAGTTTCGGCTGTTCAATACCTGCTTGAAGGAAGAAGAATACTTGTAAAATAAAATGAGAAAAGTAATTTTAGCTATTGGGACAGGTCTGGGAGCGGGATATGTTCCTCTTTTCCCTGGAACAGTTGGAAGTGGATGGGGAGTTGTTATCTATCTTTTAATTTTATTGACTTCTCCTGATTTACTGTGGCAGTGTATCATAACTCTACTTGTTCTTATAGCAGGAGTGTGGGTCTCCGGGAAATGTGAGAAAATACTGAAAACCAAGGACCACCAATCTATTGTGATTGATGAAGCGGGTGGTTTTCTGGTAAGTATGATAGGAATCCCTTTTTCTCCTCTTTTCCTATTCCTGGGGTTTGTGTTTTTTAGATTGTTTGATATAACCAAACCTTTTCACATAGATAAACTTCAGCGCCTCAATGGAGGCTGGGGAATAGTTGCTGATGATGTTGCAGCGGGTTTGCTTGCTAATTTATTTTTACATATTTTAATCTCTATGACTGGCTGGTCTCTTTAATTAAGCAATTTACTTTTTACAGGACTTTTTTTATCTTTCCTGCATCTTCCTGTTTAGCCTGATACATAGCCCTATCTGCTTTGGCAAGAAGATCCCTGGGTTTTTCTGCGTCTTCAGGGAAGGAAGCTATTCCTATGCTTGCGCTGAGAGGAGAAGGAAAAGTTATCTTTTTTATTTTTTGCTTTATTCTCTCTGCAACTATCAGTGATTTATCTGAGTCTATCTCGGGTAAGATTATTACAAATTCATCTCCCCCATATCTAAAGGCGATATCCATTGTTCTTATATTATCTTTTATCTGTTTTGCAATTAATCTCAATACTCTATCTCCTGTTAGATGTCCATAAGTATCATTAATAAATTTTAAATTATCTACATCCATAAACAGGATGGATAGGGGTTGTTTGCTCCGGCAGGCTTTTCCCAATTCTTCACGAAGTCTTTTATAAAAGTAGCTTTGATTGTAAAGACCGGTTAATTCATCAATCAGGGCTAATTTGCGTATTTTTTCTATGTGAAGTATATTTCTTATAGCAAGAGCAAGCTGAGATGCAAAAATCCTTGCTATTTTTATTTCTCTAATGGAAAATCCTTTCTTATTCCTTCTTCCAAATGATAAGGCTCCTGATAGTAATCCATCTTTACTTTTTATAGCCACGGTGAAAAAGTAACCCGGGGATTTTTCAAAAATCCGTGAGCAAATTAAACAACTTCTGTCAAGGGAATGTTGGAGTTGAGGTAAGCTTTCCCTGGTCAGGGGGAGAGTGTTGTGGTAAATAGAAGTACCGTTTGTTGTAGCAAAATAGAGAAATTTATTGTTTCTGTCAACAACTTTTAAAGTTACTCTGTCAGCACAAAGCAGTTTCGCTCCCTCCATTATGGCCTTATCTAATAAGTGCAGTAAACTTTGCTGGGAGAATATATTCTCGTTTATTTTAAAGAGAGTATATAATTTTTCTTTTTCTTCTTCTAATTTCATTTTTACAAACTTTTCTGATTAAGGTGACTTAAGTATGAATTTTACGGTATATTTCTTCAGGGAGGCTATACTTATTAAATTAAGTTTCTGCAGCTTCTCCATAGCTTTTTCTATGTCGTTTTTATTAAATTTAAAACCAAGGTTAAAGTTAATTTCTTTTAGATTAAGTTTTCCACTTCCCTCTTCTTTGTCACTTATTACAATCAAAAAAAGGTAAAGTCTTATTTCCTTATCAGAAAGGTTTTTCCATAATTTTTCGTTAATTAATTTATACAGTAATTCTCGTTTATCCACCTATCACTCCTAAACTATGATAGGATAAATAGTTATTATTGTCAAGAAAAAATATAGATAAATATACTTATAATTGACAATCAAGGTAAATAATTTAGTATATACCAAATACGAGGAAAGAATGAGTGTAGGGAAAAGGCTAAGAGATTTAAGGAAAAAGTTAGGTTTAACACAAAAGGAATTTGCCAGACGTATTAAAGGAAATATAGATTATACCTATATAGGGAAAATTGAGAGAGGAGAACAGAATCCTTCTCTCAATATGTTAAAGCGAATAGGAGAATCATTTTCTGTGCCTGTAGGTTATTTTTTTGAAGAGGAAAGTACTGCAGCAATTCTGGAGCTTTTTCCTGAAGATATTAAAAATTTATTAAAAGATAAAAAAAGACAGAGGCTTATAAGGAAAAGCCAGGAATTGGACGATAAGGACCTTTCTTTGTTGATGAATATAGCGGATGTTTTGGTTCAAACAAAAAGGGAACCCTCAGTTGAGGTATCAGAGGAGAGAGGGGCATATGATGCGAACAGGATAAATAGTTTAATTTCTCGAATTCGTGAAGTTTTAGCCTCGCCTAAGGTTACTCTTTCTCTGGAGGAACCCTGGGTGAGAGAGGTCCTTCAGATAGCTCTTTCTGCTCTTGAGAGGAAAAATGAAGGTAATTAGCTGTTTGAATTGAGGATTTTTTGCTCCACCTTCCTTTAAAATCCTAATTTTTGTCTAAAAGTAGGGTTGAGTTGTATAATTTAGCGGTGGTAGTAGCTTCCAGGAACCTGGAGGCTTGTTTGACAATGATTGTTTTTTTGTTAAGATGTTATGTTCTATTACCTTTATAAAGGCTAAGAAAGGGGGATATTATGAAGAAAATAACCGAGGTCAGGTGGCACGCAAGAGCTGGCCAGGGGGCGAAAACAGCTGCTCTTCTTCTGGCAGAAGCTGCTTTAAGTGAAGGGAAGTACATTCAAGGTTTTCCAGAGTATGGTCCGGAGAGAGAGGGAGCTCCCATAAAAGCTTTTACCAGAATAAGTGATACGCCTATTTTTATTCACTCAGGAGTCACCAATCCGGACGCTGTGGTTTTGCTTGACACCACTTTGTTAGGTACAGTGGATGTTACCGAAGGTTTATCCGGAGAAGGAGTTGTTCTGGTTAATACCAGTGCAAGTCCTCAGGATATACGCAAGAGGCTAAATATAAATGAAGGGAAGGTATATACAGTTGATGCTACAGCTATCTCTCTTGAAATTTTAGGAAGGAATTTACCTAATATGCCAATGATAGGAGCCTTGATTAAGGTGATTCCAATCCTGAGCCTGGATACTCTTTTAAAGGGAGTCAGGAAAAAATTTGGAAAGAAGTTTAACACAAAAATAGTAGAGGGAAATGTTTCTGCTATCAAGAAAGCTTATGAGGAGGTTAAGTCAGAATGAAGGAAAAAGGTTGGAAGGAAATCCCTATAGGCGGTCTTATCTTGGAACCGGGAAATGCAGAGAAATATCTTACAGGTAGCTGGAGGACTTTTCGTCCAGTGGTTAATAAAGAGAAATGCACCAGTTGTCTTTTGTGCTGGATCTACTGCCCGGATGACTCTATAATAGTGGAAGATGAACAGATGAAAGGTTTTCGTTATGAACATTGCAAGGGTTGTGGAATATGCAAAAACGTATGTCCTTTTAAAGCTATAGAAATGGTGGAAGAATCCAAATATCAACAAATAGAAAAATAAATTAAAACAAATTTAAATTAAAAAGGAAAGGGAGTAAACAAAATGGCAACAATAGAGGCAATGACCGGTGATGAAGTAGCTGCTGAGGCTATGAGACAGATAAATCCTGATGTCGTAGCCGCTTACCCTATAACTCCACAAACTGAAGTAGTCCAGAATTTTTCCCAATCTGTAGCTAACGGTAGGGTAAAAACAGAGATGATAAGAGTGGAAAGTGAGCATTCTGCTATGAGTGCCTGTGTTGGTGCTTCAGCAGCAGGAGTAAGAGCTATGACTGCAACCTGTGCTAATGGGCTTGCTTTGATGTGGGAGATTGTTTATATAGCAGCCTCTTACAGGCTTCCTATAGTAATGGCTGTGGCTAATAGAGCTTTAAGTGGGCCTATAAATATTCATTGCGATCACTCCGATTCAATGGGAGCAAGGGATTCTGGCTGGATACAGCTTTACAGTGAAAACTGTCAGGAAGTATATGATAACTTGATTCAGGCGGTAAAAATAGCAGAAGACAAAAGTGTTCTCCTTCCGGTAATGGTTTGTTTTGATGGATTTATCATTTCTCATGCTACCGAAAGGGTGGAAATCCTTGATGATGAGAAAGTTAAAAATTTTATCGGGGAGTTTAAACCCCAATACCCGCTTTTAGACCTGAATAATCCTGTAACTTATGGTCCTCTTGACCTTTTTGACTACTACTTTGAGCATAAAAGACAACAGGTTGAGGCAATGGAAAACGCCATTTCTGTGATCGAGAAAGTGGGAAAGGAATATGAAAAGATTTCGGGAAGAAAATATGAGCTGGTAGAAAAATACAATTTAGAAGCATCTGATATGGTAATAATAGCTGCCGGATCAACTGCAGGAACTATTAAAGCTACCATAGATGAGCTTAAGGAAAAGGGAATAAATGTTGGACTTTTAAAAATAAGGACATTTCGCCCCTTCCCTCATGTTCAGATAAGAGATGCTTTAAAAGATAAATTATGTGTAGCAGTGATGGATCGTTCAGCTTCTTTTGGAGCAAGGGGTGGACCTATTTTTCTGGAGATAAGGTCCACTTTATACGAAGAGAAAAAAAAGCCTGTGGTAGTAAATTACATTTATGGATTAGGAGGAAGAGAAACCACAGTGGAACATATTAAAAAGGTTGTTGATAACCTTTCAAAGATAAAGAAAACGGGAAAAGTAGATAGATTAATAGATTACTTAGGAGTTAGAGAGTAATAAGAAGATAAGATAAATAAAACTAAAGATAAGGAGAAAAAGATGCCTTCTCTTAAAGAGCTTTCTCATAAAAAGGAACTTTTGTCTCGCGGACATAGACTCTGCCCGGGATGTGGTGCTCCAATAATAGTAAGACAGGTCCTTTTAGCTGCAGATAAACCAGTAATAGTTGCCTGCCCTACAGGATGTCTGGAAGTAGGAACTACTATTTATCCTTATACTGCCTGGAAGATGCCCTGGATTCACTGTGCTTTTGAAAATGCAGCAGCTACACTTTCTGGAGTAGAGACTGCTTACCGTGCTTTAAAAAAACAGGGAAAAATAAAGGATGATATAAGATTTATCGCATTTGGTGGGGATGGAGGAACCTATGATATAGGTTTGCAGTCCCTGTCTGGAGCATTAGAACGTGGGCATAGAATGCTTTATGTTTGCTATGATAACGAAGCCTATATGAACACCGGAATCCAGCGCTCAAGTGCCAGCCCCTTAGGAGCTCATACCACCACCACCCCTCCGGGGAAAGCTATTCCTGCGGGTAAGACAGAGTCAAGAAAAAACCTCACCGAAATTGTGGCGGCTCATAATATCCCCTATGTGGCTCAGGCATCACCCGGTTACCATATGGATCTTATGAAAAAAGTCCAGAAGGCGCTCTCAGTAGATGGTCCAAGTTTCATAAATGTCTTTTCACCCTGCCCTCGAGGGTGGAGGTACCCTGCTGAAAAGACTATAGAGATTGCCAAGTTGGCTGTACTTACAGGATTTTGGCCTTTATATGAGGTAGAAAACGGGAAATATAGAATTACCTATAAACCCAGGAAGAAAAGACCATTAAGGGAATTTTTAGAAGCCCAGGGCAGGTTTAAACATCTTCTTGCAGAGGAAAATAAACCTATAGTGGAAAGAATGGAAAAGGAAATAGAATCCCGGGAAAAAGAGCTTATGATAAGAGCAGGAGAAGGGGAGAAGTAGAAATTATAAAGTATATAGTTAGTTAATTTACTGTATGTGGCTGGTTATCCGGGTGAGGCAGGTAGTTTTTATCTGATGTTTTCCCCTGGACTTTCCACTTCCTGAAATTTTAATGTTAAATTTCCTTGACTTTTAGTTTAATTGTTTCATAATATTACCAAAATAGTCATATTTGTTTTTTGATGGCTTATAGTAGTTAAATGAAAACAAAGAGTATGTGAAGGAGCTATAAAATGGCTATAGTTAAGATAGAAACAGATGTTTATTCGGTAGGTTCAATAGATTGGGATAGAAGATTGTTTGATGAGCTTATCCCGCTTCCTGACGGTACAAGCTATAATTCTTACCTTATAAGAGGCGAGGAGAAAACAGCTCTTATAGATACCGTTGATCCTACAAAAGCCGATGAACTCGTAGAAAACCTTAAGAAGTTAAAGGTAAACAGGCTGGATTATGTTGTTTCCAATCATGCAGAACAGGACCATTCCGGAGCTATTCCTGAGATTTTAAGAGTTTATCCAGAAGCAAAGGTTTTGACAAATAAAAAGTGCAAGGCAATGCTCTCTGATCTGCTTATGATTTCCGAAGAGAAATTTGTAGTGGTTAATGACGGGGATAGTATCTCGCTTGGAGGAAAGACATTAAGTTTTTTATTAGCTCCCTGGGTTCACTGGCCAGAAACGATGTTTGCATATTTAAAGGAAGAGAAAATACTTTTTACCTGCGATTTTTTGGGTTCTCATCTTGCAACAAGTGATATATTTGTGACAGGTGAAACTGAGGCTGAGGTTTATCGAGCAGCCAAGAGGTATTATGCAGAAATAATGATGCCTTTTAGAAAAACTATACAGAAAAATATTGAAAAGATAAAGGATTTAAATGTGGAGATAATTGCGCCAAGTCATGGACCACTTTATAAAAATCCAGAGTTTATTCTTGATGCCTATAAGGATTGGATTTCTGATGATGTAAAAAACCAGGTGGTTGTTCCCTATGTTTCAATGCACAAAAGTACGAGGAAAATGGTTGATTACTTTGTAAATGCTTTGATGAATAGAGGTATCTCTGTAGAACCTTTTAATTTAACAAGAACCGATGTTGGAGAACTGGCAATGAGTTTGGTAGATGCGGCTACCATTGTAGTTGCCTCTCCCACAGTTCTGGCTGGTCCTCATCCATCTGTAGTTTATGCAGTTTACCTTGTAAATGCTTTAAGGCCAAAAATTAAATTTGCCTCTGTTATCGGGTCTTACGGGTGGGGAGGAAGGATGGTGGATATCATTAAGGAAAATTTAAGTAATCTTAAAGTGGAGATCATTGAACCAGTTGTTATAAAGGGTTATCCAGGAGGGGAAAGTTTTAAGTCGCTTGATAAACTGGCAGATACAATCCTGGAAAAACATAGAGAAGAGGGAATTGCTAAATAATAAATAAATTAAATAGCGAGGGAAAGATGATAAAAGAAAAAGTAGAGGGAATTTTAGAAAAAATAAGGCTTTCTTTGCAGGCCGAGGGAGGAGATGTTGAGCTTGTTGATGTCAGTCCAGAAGGGGTTGTGAAGGTTAAATTAAAAGGTGCCTGCGCTGGGTGTCCTATGAGCCAGTTGACGCTAAAAATGGGGATAGAGAGAATGTTAAAAAGAGAGGTGCCCGGGATAAAGGAAGTCGTTGCCGTGTAATTATTTATCCGGATAAATACAATCAGGTCAATAATAAAGAAAGGGGTTAAAGATGAAACGCTGGCGTTGTAGCGTTTGTGGATATATTCATGAGGGTAAAGAACCCCCGCATAAGTGTCCAAACTGTGGTTCTCCAAGGGAGAAATTTTTAGAAGTTTAGGATTTTGAACAGGTCCATATGCATTATGCTCAAAAGTTGTCTTATGGTGATAAAGTAGATGTAAATCCATTTTTTGGAGATTACTCATCCCTCTCGCCTTATATTTACAACCTTCCAGTGGGAGAGTATGTACCCCTGCACAAACATCCTACTACTGATGAGCTCTTCTTTATTTTGAAAGGCAAAATAAAGTTTAAAGTTGGTGATAAGGAATTTGTTGCAGTTAAGGGAGACGTAGTTCAAGGAAAGATGAACATCCCACATAGGTTTGAGAATGTCGGAGATGAACCAGCTGCTTTTTTATCTGTAAAAGGCCCTAAACCTGTTGATCTTCTGAGGCTGGAAAAAGATGAGTAAGGGGTTTATTTTAAACTATGGCGGGTCCATTCTATTGTTTTTTTTAAACCCTGTTCCAGAGAAGTGGTTGGTTTCCAGACAAGTTCTCTTTCTGCCTTAGCAGGGTCAAGACATATTTTTCTTACTTCTCCTTTTTTTAGCTGTCCGTGAAAAGGAGGTTTTTTAAATCCTGTGAGAGTGGATAGTTTACTATATAGATTGTTCACAGATTCTTCTATGCCTGTTCCTACGTTGTAAGCAAGATCGTCTATAGAGATTATTTCTCTATGGTTTAGATTTTCAACCATTGAACTTACCAGAATATTTATCTCAACTACATCTTCAACAAATACATAATCTCTTGTTTGTTCTCCGTCACCGAAAATTGTGGGCACCTCTCCCTTTAACATTTTTTGTGAAAAAATGGCTATGACTCCTGCTTCTCCAGAAGGGTCCTGTCTTGGTCCATAGACATTTGCATATCTTAAACAAACATAATTAATCTCAAAAAATTTCTTATAAAAGAAAAGATAAAATTCTATAGCGAGTTTATCAATTCCATAAGGAGAAAGAGGTGCCTTTGGATAGGTTTCTTTAACAGGTAACGACTTTGGTTCCCCGTATATTGCTCCTCCAGAACTTATGAATATAAAGTTTTTTACTCCAGAAGTCTGGCAGGCATCTAATAAATTTAAGGTTCCCAAAATATTTTCTTTCACATCGATTTGAGGCTTCTCCACGGAAAACCTTACGTTTATTTGAGCAGCATGATGATTGACAAGATCAAATTTTTCTTTTTTAAATATGTCCTTTATTTTTCTATCAAGAACACTCATTTGATAAAATTTTGCCCGGGGATTTATCTGCTCTCTTTTTCCAGTGGAAAGATTATCTACTATTACCACATCCCATCCCTCTTTAATGTACCTATCAACTAAGTGAGAGCCTATGAAGCCTGCTCCCCCCGTAACAAGGACTTTTGCCAATTAATTCTCCTTCCTCAGACGCCGAGCTGCTTCTTCAAAAAAAGGCTGTGCGAAAGAAGTTGTCCAGGTTCTTTCTTCAAAACTCCGCTTTTTTACAGTTTCAAGAAAATTTTTGAATTCTTTAAAATAAGAACCATAAATATGATAGCTATCAGCAATATGTATGTATTTGCCCGGTTTTATTTTTTTGTTTGTTTTTTTGCTGATTTTTTCTGCTACGAGTTTTTGCAGTTCAGTAAAGGCAAACATATTCATAAAAGCAGCTTTGAAAGCATCATTACTGCGCAAATGGACATTTAGCTGGAGGTGGTTATCAATTATCCTGAACCAGAGACGTTGCAGACAGGGTGGGTCATCAAATTTAGGGTCCATCCAGCATTTCCAGGTAACAGCCTGAGCCCGTCTTGAAAACGGAGTCCTGGCAAGTTTTTCTACTACAAAGTCTATCTGATTTACAGGTTCACTCTCCCCGGGTAGAGTGTAATTAAATATCCTTTCATGGTAGGTATACTCCCATTTACCCTCCTCTGGTTTAATCCAGTCATCATGTATTCCATACAGGACTTCCTGACGGTAAGTTTCTAAATCCTCAAGTCCTGCTGGCATGGCTCTGTGAATCCTGGGCTCTTTAAAGGGGTTGTTCACCTCAATAATCATGGTGCAATCTCTTGAAGGAGGATCTCCTGGTCTGTCATATTCTGTCTTAATAGAGATACCCTTTTCCCAGCATACAACAACTGATCTCTCCCATCCCTGGGGAAGAGTATCGGCTTTTACCAGAAATACCGGGCATCCGTTATCTTCAGGTATCATAGTTCTATTTATTTTCGTTAGGATTAAATTTCCGGTTTTCTTTTTCTCCATTCTGTACTTTGCTCATAGGCATAGGCTACCCGTAAAATAGTTTCTTCTTCAAAAGGTCTTCCCAGAATTTGTAATCCTACGGGTAGATTATTTTGACCAAAACCACAGGGAATAGAAATACCCGGGATACCAGCCAGGTTAGCAGAAATTGTGAAAATATCAGAAAGGTACATTTTTAAGGGGTCATCAATCTTTTCCCCTATTTTAAAGGCAACTGTGGGAGAGGTGGGAGTGAGGAGGACATCGAACTTCTCAAAAGCTTTCTCAAAATCTCTTTTTATTAAAGTTCTTACTCTCAGAGCTTTACCGTAGTAATTTTCGTAGTATCCTTTAGATAAGACATAAGTACCAAGCATTATTCTACGTTTCACTTCGTCTCCAAATCCTTCCTTTCTTGTTTTTTTATACATGTCAATCATATTTGTTTTTTCTTTTGTTCTGTATCCATATTTCACACCATCGTACCTTGCAAGATTAGAACTGGCCTCAGCTGTAGCAATTAGATAATAGGTGGCAACTGCATATTCGGTATGAGGCAGAGAAGTCTCTTCTACTTTTGCTCCAAGGTCCTCCAGGACCTTAGCAGCCTGAAGTACACTTTCTTTTACTTCCTTTTCTATTCCGGTTACAAAATACTCCTTGGGTAAACCAACTTTTATTCCCTGTAGATCTGGAATAAGATACTCCAGATATTTTGGAACAGGACGGTCAATAGATGTTGAATCTTTATTATCCTTTCCACTTATTACTTGAAGTAAGAGAGCACAATCGGTAACATCCTTTGTTAAAGGTCCTATCTGGTCAAGAGAGGAAGCAAAAGCTACAAGCCCATATCGTGAAACTCTTCCATATGTTGGCTTCATACCTACAATACCACACAGAGCTGCAGGTTGACGGATAGAACCTCCTGTATCAGAGCCAAGAGCTAATGTTACCTCACCACTGGCTACAGATGCAGCCGAGCCTCCGCTTGAACCACCCGGTATTGTCTCAGGATTCCAGGGATTACGGGTAACATAAAATGACGAATTCTCTGTTGAAGACCCCATGGCAAACTCATCCATATTTGTTTTACCTATAATTATACATCCTGCGTTTTTTACCTTGTCGATCACGGTTGCAGAATAAGGAGGGGAAAAATTTTCAAGGATTCGTGAACCACAGGTGGTTTTTTCATTTTTAACGCATATATTATCCTTAATAGCTATAGGGATACCACATAGAGGAGGGATTTTTTTATCTTCGTGGATTTTTTTATCCCACATCTTTGCCTCATTTATAGCCTCCTCTTTGTTTAAAGAAATAAAAGCTTTTACTTTATCCTCTACTTCATCAATTCTTTTAAATTGAGCAAGAACAATCTCTTCAACTGATATTTCCTTTCTTTTTAATAACTTAATGATTTTGTTAGCTGGAAGCTCCGGGATAATATTCATTTTCTTTTTCCTTAATTATTTAAATTTCGTTTCATTATTTTATATTTAGCATTTTTGTCAACTGATGTTTGACAGGTGAGGGTAATTTGATAAAATACAGCTTACTTTATATTAAAACAAAAGATAAGATAAGGAGGAGAAAGGTGGTAGGAGTGAGAAAGAATAGATTAAGGGTAGTAGGGATTTTTATTTTTGTAATGGCTTTTATTCTGGGGCAGGGTGTAATTTTCCAGGGTTTTGCAGCAAAAAAGCCTTACAAGATAGGAGGGATATTTGCTATTACGGGAGGAGCTTCTTTTTTAGGTGAACCTGAGAAGAATACTGCCCGTATGATTGAGGAAATGGTTAATGCTCGAGGAGGTATCTACGGTCATCCCTTAAAGCTCATCATTGAGGATACTGCAGGAGATGAGACCAAGGCTGTAAATGCTGTAAAGAAACTGATCTACAGAGATCATGTTCTTGCCATTATTGGTCCTTCCCGCAGTGGAACCACTATGGCAGTAATTCCTATTGTGGAGAAAAAAGGAGTTTTGCTTGTCTCCTGTGCTGCAGCAGAGGCTATTGTTTCTCCTGTGAAAAAATGGGTTTTTAAGACACCGCAAAAGGATAGTGATGCAGTGCGCAGAATATATGAATATATGAATAAGAAGGGAATATCCAGAATAGCAATAATTACCGGGACAACCGGGTTCGGTGATCAGGGAAGAAAAAAATTAAAAGAACTTGCTCCTGATTATGGAATTACCATTGTAGCGGACGAGACTTATAGTCCGAAGGATACCGATATGACGGCCCAGCTTACCAGGATAAAAGCCACAGATGCTCAAGCTGTTGTTAATTGGTCCATAGTACCAGCGCAATCCATTGTTCCCAAGAATATGCGTCAATTAAAGATGAATATACCTCTCTTCCAGAGCCATGGTTTTGGTAACATCAAGTATGTGGAGCTTGCAGGCGAAGCTGCAGAGGGAATAATTTTCCCTGCAGGAAGACTTCTGGCAGTGGACACTCTACCTGATACCAATCCACAAAAAGATGTTCTTTCCTTTTATAAAGAAGAATACGAGAAGAGATTTAAGGAGAGTGTAAGTACATTTGGAGGACATGCCTGGGACGCTCTGTGGCTTGTTGTTAATGCACTGGAGGAAACCGGTCCTCGTCCTGAAGCAATGAGAGAGAACATTGAGTATACCAAGGAATTTGTGGGGACAGGGGGTATATTTAATTTTTCTCCTGAAGATCACAGCGGTTTAACTAAAGAAGCCTTTGAGATGCTTACCGTTAAAGGAGGAAAATTTGTAGTTTTAGGTGAAGACTAAATTACTTAAAAGCCTGGATAGCTTCTGATGAGTTTTTTTAGTCAGCTGCTTCAGTATGTTTTTACAGGAGTAGCAGTAGGTGCTATTTATGGGATGGTCGCCCTGGGCTTTAACATAATTTATAACGCTACAGGAATCATAAATTTAGCCCAGGGCGAGTTTGTTATGTTGGGTGGTATGGTGATGATATCCTTAACCACCGGGTTGAAAGTTCCTATGATTTTGGGATTTTTTATTTCTGTTGGCATTGTTACTCTAATAGGAGCTGTTATTGAAAGAGGTGCTATCCATCCTCTCAAAAATCCCTCGGTTATGACTCTCATTATCATTACTGTTGCTGCATCAATTCTTTTAAAAGGGGGAGCGATGTTCATATGGGGAAAGCAAACCTATACTCTCCCTGCTTTTTCTTCCTCTACTAAACCCATCTCTTTTGGAGAAGCCTCACTTAATCCTCAGACTATTTGGATATTAGGTATTATGGCTGCAAGTATGATAGTTCTGGCAATTTTCTTTAATTTCACCATGACTGGTAAGGCTATGAGAGCATGTGCAGCTAATAAACTTGCTGCTTCTCTTGTAGGTGTCAATGTTAAATTGATGGTTCTTTTATCTTTTGCTCTCAGTGCTGCTATAGGAGCAGTAGCAGGTATTATAATTACTCCTGTAGCCTTGATGGATTATGATAGGGGAACTATGCTTGCTATAAAGGGATTTGCTACAGCAGTTCTGGGAGGTTTAGGTAGCAATATAGGAGCAGTTATAGCTGGATTTATAATAGGACTCATGGAGTCGCTGGGGGCAGGTTTCATCTCCTCAAGCTATAAAGATGCCATCGCTCTTCTCGTTTTACTTTTTGTCTTGTTTATCAGACCGGGTGGAATTATGGGCACGACTGGAGAGGAAAAATTTAAGAAATAATCTTCTCTGTAAAAAATTGCAAAAGGAGTTTCTTTGGGAAAAAAAAATTTATATGCTCTGGCAGCATTAACAGGATTCATTGTTGTACTTCCTCTGGTTATAGGTAATCCTTATTATCTTGGAATATTTATTTTCTGGGGGATATACAGTTTAATAACAATAGGATTAAGTCTTTTAATAGGTTACACGGGTCAAATTTCTCTGGGACATGCTGCTTTTTTTGGCATTGGTGCCTATACTTCTGGTATTCTCTCTACCCGTTTTGGATTATCTCCCTGGATAGGAATGATTGCAGCAATTTTTTTAGCTGCCGGATTAGCTTTTGTTATAGGAGCTCCCGCTCTCAAGCTTAAAGGTCATTATCTTGCTATGGCAACCCTTGCCTTTGGAGAAATTATTTATATAGTTTTCAATCAATGGATATCCTTAACTGGTGGTCCCTCTGGATTTGGAGGAATTCCCGCATTTTCTATTGGCAATTTCTCTTTGGAATCAGACTTTAGTTATTATTATTTTGTGTGGGGAATTGTTTTATTTGTGTTTCTCGCTTCAATTAATTTAATTCATTCCCGGGTAGGCAGAGCTCTGCGTTCCATTCATGGAAGCGAGGTGGCAGCAAGATGTATGGGGGTTAACACTTCTGGCTATAAATTAAAAATTTTTGTGTTTAGTGGTGCCCTGGGAGGACTTGCTGGTAGTTTGTATGTGCACTTTGTTACCTTTGTGTCTCCAGGGACATTTAGCGTGATGTTTTCTATTGTCCTGCTTACTATGGTTGCTGTAGGAGGAATGACAAATATATGGGGAGCAATTACAGGTACGGCAATTTTAACTATTCTCCCTGAATACCTGAGAGCTTTTCAGGACTATGATATTTTGATATATGGAGCTGTACTTCTTGGAATAATGATTTTTCTTCCCGAAGGTTTAGTGCTGGGAGTTTTTAATATAATGAGAAAAAAAATAATCCTGCGAGAAGTTGAAGAAGAAAAACTGAAGTTAAAGAAAAGCAGATGAATCCCTTATTAAGGATTGAAGATTTAAGAAAAGAGTTTGGGGGAATTGTAGCTCTGGAAGGGGTTAGTTTTACGGTTATCCCCAATATTATAAAGGCAATAATTGGTCCTAACGGTGCAGGTAAGACTACTATTTTTAATATTATCTCTGGAATATATTCCCCCAGCAAAGGGAAGATTTGGTTTAAAGAAGAACGTATAGATAAATTAAGTTCCCATCTTATTGCGATGAGAGGGATCTCACGTACTTTTCAAAATGTCCAGATTTTTAATAATATGACTGTTCTTGAAAATGTGATGATCGGGTGTCATCCCTGGACAAGATCTGGTTTTTTTTCCTGTGTGTTTAAGACAAAGGGGAACTACAAAGAAGAGAAGAAAATCTATTCTCGTGCCATGGAGCTGCTTGAATTCGTGGGACTTGCAGATAAAAGATCATTATTCCCATCTTCCCTTACCTTTCAACAGCAGAGGCTAATAGAAATAGCAAGAGCTTTAGCTACAAATCCAGAACTTATCCTTCTGGATGAGCCTGCTGCAGGTCTTAATGCAAGGGAGACGATAAAGATAGCTGAACTGATCTACAGGATCAAAGAGGAAGGTATTTCTATACTTCTTGTTGAACATGATATGGATCTGGTAATGGATATATCTCAAGAGATAATAGTACTTAACTCTGGTAGAGTAATAGCTGAGGGAAATCCCAGGGAAGTTCAAAATAATGAAAAAGTTATAGCTACATATCTGGGAGAGAAGGAGTTTGTTAAAGATAAGAAACCTTAGAAGTTTTTACGGTAATCTCCAGGCGTTGAAAGGCATTTCTTTGCATATAGAAGCGGGAGAAATTGTAGCTCTAATTGGAGCAAATGGGGCAGGAAAGTCAACCTTGCTTAACTCTATCAGTGGAGTTATTTCTTCCAAGAGGGGTCAAATTCTTCTTGATGGTAAAGACATTACATACTTTCCACCTCAACGCATAGTGAAAGAAGGCATAAGTCTTGTTCCCGAAGGAAGACAGTTATTCTCCCCTCTTTCTGTAATGGATAATCTTCTTCTGGGAGCCTATCAAAGATTTAGTATTAAGAAAAAAACTCAAATTGAAAGGGACCTTGAAAGAGTATTCCAGATTTTCCCCATCTTAAAAGAAAGGAGAAAACAGGTTGCAGGTACCCTGTCAGGAGGGGAACAACAAATGCTGGCAATTGCTCGTGGTCTCATGTCAAAACCAAAGATTCTTCTTCTTGATGAACCTTCTATGGGTTTAGCTCCTAAAATAGTTCAGGATATCTTTCGTATAATACTGAGGTTAAGAGATGAAGGCACTACTATTTTTCTTGTAGAACAAAATGCCCAGAAAGCCCTGGAGATTGCTGATAGGGGATATGTAATAGAAACGGGCAGAATAGTCTTTGAAGGAAAATCTGAGGAGCTTTTAGGAAATCGTGAGATAGTAAGGGCTTATCTTGGTAGAGGATACAGGAAAGTTTGGGAGTAATAAAAAATAAGGAAGTTAAAATGTCTGTTGAAAGTTCACGATTTGATAGTATTACAAGAGAAGAACTTGAGCAGCTTCAACTTGAGAGACTCCAGGCTACGGTTAATCGTGCTTACCGTAGCGTTACTTTCTATCGGGAAGCTTTTGACAAAGCGGGAATAATCCCTGAGGATATTGATTCTCTTTCTAAACTATCTACGCTGCCTTTTACCAGTAGAGAAACCATTATAGAAAATTATCCCTATGGTATGTTTGCCGTTCCTTTGAGAGAGGTGGTAAGGCTTCACTGTACCACCGGTCCACAGGGAGAACCTATCGTAATAGGATACACAAGAAATGACATTGACCACTGGACTCAGATAAGTGCCCGGGTACTCCAGGCTGCAGGAGTAGAGAAAGATGATGTTGTTCAGATATGCCTTGATTATGGTCTTTTTGGAGAGGGTCTTGGGTTTCATTATGGAGCAGAACTAATTGGAGCCTCAGTTATTCCCGGGTCAGATACCGATCCTAAAAGGCAACTTTTAATTATGCGTGACTACAGAAGCACTATTCTTCTATCCACTCCCAGTTTTGCCTTAAAACTAATTGCAGCAGTAAAAGAGAGCGGAATAAGTCTTGCCAGTCTTCAGCTTAGAGGAGGTATTTTTACAGGAGAACCATTTTCAGAAACTACAAGGTTAAAGATAGAGGAGGAACTTAAAATCAAGGTGATTAATAGTTATAGTCCTCCAGAAATTCCTGGACCAAAGATTGCTACTGAGTGTGAGAGAAAAAATGGTCTTCACATATTTGAGGATCAGTTCATTCCGGAAATAATCGACCCTCAAACAGGTAAAGTTTTACCTCCTGGCAAAGAGGGAGAGCTGGTAATAACAACAATTGCCAAAGAGGCTTTTCCTCTTATTAGGTACCGTACAGGAGACCTTACTGCCCTTGATTTTTCTACCTGCAGCTGTGGGAGAAATCTGGTAAGAATGCGCAATGTAGCTGAACGAACTGATAACATGATTATAGTAAATGGTGTTGGATTTTTTCCCACGCAGATTGGAAATATCCTTGCTAAAATAGAAGGAGCCGAGCCCCGTTTTCAGCTTATAATTGACAGAGAGGGAACACAGGATGTTATGGATATTATGGTAGAGGTCTCTGAGAGTATCTTCTTTGATGAGATGAGGAGATTTCATGAGTTAAAAAAGAGAATAGAAGAGCAGATTTATCAAATTCTGGGAATAAATGTGAGAGTTAAATTGGTGGAAAAAAGATCATTATTCCAGGAAAAATCTGGTAAAATAGTGGTGGATAAAAGACTCAAATGACAACAAAAAAGGTTATATCTTTTGATCTGGATGGAACTATAGTTAAACCTGATTACAACGAGTTTATCTGGTTTAAAGAGATACCTCAACTTTATTCTGAGAAATACAATGTGGATTTTGCTGAAGCGAGAGAAATTGTGGCGAGAGAATATGAAAAGGTTGGTGAGAATGATGTTAGATGGTATACCTTAAAGTACTGGCTTGATTATTTTGGCTTTAAAGTTGAGGAAGGAGAAGTTCTGGAAAAATATGCGGATAAAATTGAAGTTTACAGTGAAGCTATTTTAGTTTTAAAGAATCTTCATAAAAGGTGTTCTCTTGTTTTAGCATCAGCAATGCCCAGAAATTTTATCAATGTTAAACTAAGGAAAGAAAATCTGTTTCAGTATTTTGATGAAATATTTTCAGCTATATCTGATTTTAATATGATTAAGAAAAAAGCAGAATTTTACAAAAGTGCGTGCAGAAGATTAGGAATTTCTCCTCGAAATCTTGTTCATATAGGTGATAACTATGAAGCAGATTATCTTGCTCCGCGCAAAGCAGGTGCAGTAGCGTTTTACTTAAATCGGAATGGGTTGCACTCTTTAACGGATTCCTTTGTTGTCTGTGACCTCCTGGAATTTATGTATAAGTTGGAGATTTCTCATTTGACATCTTGAGAGCTTTTTATAGAATAAGGGGCAAGCATTTCTTTGCGGAAGGGAGAACTTAATGCCTTCGCCGGAAGACATAATTATTCAGGAAAGAAAAGAGAAACTGTTAAATTGGATTAAATTAAAGGGTAATCCTTATTTCCAGAGTTTCTCACCTGATATTAAAGTTGAGGGTATACGGGAGAAGTTTTCTTACCTGGAGAAAGGTGAGAAATCAGGCATCGTGGTGAGTTTGGCAGGGAGAGTTATTGCTCAAAGAGTTCACGGTAAAGCCGCCTTTATGGATTTAAGAGATGGAACGGGCAAAATTCAGCTTTACGGCAGGCTAAACAGCTTGGGAGATAAATATCAGTTGTTTTCGAGGGTGGATGTAGGAGATATTATAGGAGTGAGAGGAGAGGTTTTCAAGACCCATACAGGAGAGTTGACAGTTGAGGTGGAAGATTTTACTCTTCTGGCAAAATCCTTGCGCCCTTTACCGGAGAAATGGCATGGTCTTCAAGATGTGGAGCTGCGTTATCGTAAGCGATGGCTGGACCTTATTGTAAATCCTAAAACAAGAGAAATTTTACTTACAAGAGACAGGGTGGTTAAGACTATAAGAGATTTTTTAGATAAGAAAGGATTTGTTGAAGTTGAAACTCCAATAATGCAGCCTGTACCTGGTGGTGCTACCGCTCGTCCTTTTTCAACTTATCACAATGCCCTGGGGAGGAATTTTTATCTGAGGATTGCTCCTGAGCTTTATCTCAAAAAACTTGTGGTGGGTGGTGTGGAGAAGGTTTACGAGTTAAGTAGAAACTTTAGAAATGAAGGAATTGACAGGTTTCATAATCCAGAATTTACCATGCTTGAGGTTTACCAGGCTTATGCAAATTACATTGATGTAATGCAATTTACCGAGGAAATTCTGCAGAAGGTGACAGAAGCCGTTAAGGGGAATCTGAAGATAACATACAACGGAAAGGAAATAAACCTCTCTCCTCCCTGGAAGAAAATTACCTTTAAAGACGCTTTGCGAGAAATAGGAGAAATTGAAGTTAACTGGGAAGATGAAAATGAGTTGAGAAAGATTGCGGGAAAGTACGGGATTAATGCAGAGGAACTAACAAAACCTCAAATTCTCGAGCACCTTCTTGATAAAAGAGTAGTTCCCCACCTTATTCAGCCGACTGTAGTGTACGATTATCCTTATGAGACAGCTCCTCTTGCGAAAAGAAAAAAGGAAGACCCCTCTCTTGTGGAGAGATTTGAGCTTTTCGTTGGAGGATGGGAACTGGCTAATGCTTACTCTGAGTTAAACGACCCGCTTGAACAGAAGGAGAGATTTAAAGAATTTGCCGAGGAGAAATTTATAGATTGGGATTTTCTGGAATCTCTTGAATATGGAATGCCTCCTACAGGAGGACTGGGAATAGGGATAGACAGATTGATTATGTTACTCACAGATTCCTCTTCCATAAGGGAGGTTATTTTATTTCCTCAGTTAAAGCCAAGAAATCAAGTACATAACAACCAGGAGGAGTGGTAATGGGTCAGTGGGTTTATCTTAATGGAGAGTATGTTCCCCAGGAGGCAGCAAAAATTTCTGTGTTTGACCATGGTTTCCTTTATGGAGATGGAGTTTTTGAGGGAATAAGGGCTTACAAGGGTAGGGTGTTTAAACTGGATGAACACATAGAGCGTTTTTTCAATTCAGCCAAAGCTATCTCACTGGAAATACCTGCTTCTCCTGAAGAGTTAAAGGAGAAGATTCTTGAAGTATTAAGAAAAAATGAGCTTCAGGATGCTTACATCAGGTTGATAGCCTCAAGAGGGAAAGGTGATCTGGGATTAGACCCGGCAAAATGCCCCTATCCCCAGCTTATAATAATAACCGATAAGATCAGCATATATCCAGAAAAACTCTACGAAGAAGGACTGGAACTTATAACCTCTTCGGTAAGAAGAAATAGTTTCTCTGCACTTGATCCTCGTATAAAATCTCTTAATTATCTGAATAATATCCTTGCTAAGTTAGAAGCGACAGCAAAGGGTGTTCCAGAGGCAATTATGTTAAATGAAGATGGTTATGTTGCCGAATGCACAGGTGATAATTTATTCATTGTTAAAAAAGGGGTTTTAATTACCCCTCCTGTATGGGCAGGTATTCTTAAAGGAATAACAAGAGATGTAGTTATTGATCTTGCCAGGAAGGAGAAAATATCTTGCGAGGAAAGAGTTTTCACTCTTTTTTCTGTTTACACAAGCGATGAGTGTTTTTTAACAGGCACTGCTGCCGAGGTTATACCGGTTACAAAAGTTGATGGGAGAGTTATTGGAACTGGTAAAGCTGGCTCTATAACAAAACTTTTAATCAAAAAGTTCAGGGAACTTACTCAAAAGGAAGGCACACCAATATATTAAGAAAAAAATAAGGAGGAAAAAGTTGGCTAAAATATATTACGATAATGATGCGAATATTGAGTTTATCAAAGAAAAAGTTGTGGGAATAATTGGTTATGGTAATCAGGGTCACGCTCAGGCTCTTAATTTAAGAGATAGTGGGGCAAAAGTCCTTATAGGAGAACTTGAGGGAAGCTTGGGCTGGGAAAAAGCCAAAGAAGCAGGATTTGAAGTTATGACAGCAGCTGAGGCAGCTAAGAAAGCTGAAGTTATTCAGATCCTTATTCCCGATGAATATCAATCCGAGCTTTACAAAAAGGATATAGCACCTTACCTTGAAGAAGGAAATGCTCTTGGTTTTTCTCATGGGTTTAATATTACCTTTTATCAGATTATTCCTCCAGAAAACGTGGACGTCTTTATGGTAGCTCCTAAGAGTCCTGGGGCTCTTTTACGTCGGCTGTACGAGGAAGGAAGAGGTGTTCCTTCTCTAATAGCAGTTCATCAGGATGCTACAGGTAAGGCAAAAGAACTTGCCTTATCCTATGCTAAGGCTATAGGTTCTACAAGGGCAGGTGTTATAGAGACAACCTTTGCTGAAGAAACAGAGACCGACCTTTTCGGAGAACAGGTGGTACTGTGCGGAGGAGTTACTGCTCTTATTAAAAATGCATTTGAAGTTCTTGTAGAGGCAGGATATCAACCAGAGATGGCTTATTTTGAATGTTTGAATGAGTTAAAACTTATAGTTGATTTAATTTATGAGTCAGGGATTAGTGGGATGAGGAAAGCTATAAGTAATACTGCTGAATATGGAGATCTTACCCGTGGTCCAAGGATAATAAATTCTCAAGTTAGAGAAGAAATGAAGAAAATCTTAGAGGAAATAAGGTCAGGACAATTTGCCAGAGAGTGGATTCTGGAAAATGTTGTTAATCGTCCTGTTTTTAGCGCATTAAGAGAAAGAGAGAAAGAACATTTAATTGAGAAAGTGGGTGCCAGGTTAAGAGAAATGATGCCCTGGATTAAAAAGGGAGATTAATGAAACACATTATCTCAGTAGAGGTGGAAAATAGATTTGGTATTTTGGCAAGAATAGCCTCTTTATTTAGTGCTCGTGGATTTAACATCGATAGCTTGGCTGTAGGTGAGACCGAAGATCCTACTGTTTCCCGGATAACCATAGTTGTGCCAGGTGATAATCAGGTTATTGAACAGGTTATCAAGCAGCTTCGAAAACTTATAGATGTAATAAAAGTAGTGGACCTTACAAGTAAGCCCACTGTTACAAGAGAGCTTATTCTGGCAAGAGTTAATGCCAGGGGGAAGGATAGAGATGAGATAATGAGGCTGGTGGAGATCTTTAGAGCCAGGATAGTTGATGTGCATCCGGAAAGTCTTACTCTTGAGGTAACAGGCGATGAGGAGAAAATAAATGGTATTCTGACCTTGCTGAAACCTTTCGGGATAAAGAAGCTGGTAAGAACGGGAAAAGTTGCACTTCTAAGAGAAATAAAAAGTTAGAAGTGAGTTAAGATGCAGGAGAGGACTCTTATACTGATAAAACCGGATGGAGTATGTAAATCTCTAATTGGAGAGGTAATAAAGAGAGTTGAGCAAAATGGCTTTAAAATTGTTGCTTTAAAAATGATTAGACCGGAGAAGAAAAAAATCGAGGAGTTTTATGAGCCTCATAAGGGTAAACCTTTCTTTCCCGGTCTTGTTGAGTTTATGCTCACAGCTCCCTGCGTTGTTATGGTAGCCGAGGGTAAAAATGTCATAAGGAGAGTGAGAGAACTTATAGGAGAAAGAGTTCCAGGGGAGGCAAGAAAGGGAAGTATTAGAGGCGACTTTGGTTCTGACGGCAGGAGAAATATAGTTCATGGTTCTGATTCTCTGGAGTCTGCGAAGCGAGAGATAAGCTGCTTTTTTTCCGAGGAGGAGATATTTTTTTATACCGGAAGAGATTGGTTAAATAGTGAACCGGGTTAAACTCATGCTTCGGATACTTCCCTTTAAAGGGATAATCTATAATAAGGAAAAGGTAGGCGATGTAAGTAAAGTAGTAGCTCCTCCTTATGATGTAATCTCTCCCTCCGAGCAGGATTTTTATTATAAACTCCATCCTTACAATATTATAAGGATTATCCTGGGGAAAGAGAAAAAAGGAGATAACTTAAGAGAAAATAAGTACACTCGTGCAGCCCAGTTTTTCCATAACTGGGTTTATCAAGGAGTATTAATAAAAGAAAAGCTGCCATCGATTTACCTTTACCACCAGAGATACCGGGTTGATGATAGAGTGGTTGAGAGGAAGGGGTTTATCTCGTTGATGAAACTGGAGGATTTTCGTTCCGGGGTTGTTTTTCCTCATGAGCAGGTTTTTCCTGAACCTCAGGAAGATAGATTGAACCTTTTACGTACCTGCAGTGCTAATTTTTCTGCTGTATTCTCGTTATTCAGTGATCCGGAGAGGAAGATAGATTCTCTTTGCATGGAGGAGGAAACTATTTTTGAATTTGAGGACTCTGCTGGCGTAAAGCACAGATTATTTGCTATTCGTGATAAAAAGGTGATTGAGGAAATTTGTATTTGCATGCAGAAAAAAAAGGTATTTATTGCTGATGGTCATCATCGGTATCTTACCGCTTTAAGATTCAGAGAAGAGGTTAAAAAAAGCTCTTATTCTCTACCTGGAGCTGATTATATAATGATGTACTTTCTCAATATGGACTCGGGAGGAGTTACTATATTACCGGTTCACAGGTTAATAGGAGGATTAGACCTGGTTCAGACAGAGGAGTTTGTGAAGAAGATGGAGAAATTTTTTTACAAAAAACCTTTCAGGGAACATGAAGATGAAAAAATCACGGGTAAGAGATTATTATCACAGTTAGAAAGAGGTGAATGTTTGTTTGGAATATACACAAAAAACGGGGGTTATTATCTTCTTTTTCCAAAAAAGCCTCAAATATTTTCCAAAAAAATTAAGTCAGCTATTTTAGATGATATCTTGAAAGGTTTGCTTAAAAAGGGAGAATTAAGAAAGGGGGAAGATATTTACTTTACCACAAGCAGTTTTGAAGCAGTAGATAAGGTTAAGAAGGGAGTATTCCAGGTAGCTTTTTTTCTTGCTCCAACGAAAATTGAGGAGGTGAGAGATGTAGCTCTTTCGGGAGGGAAAATGCCCCCGAAGTCAACTTATTTTTATCCCAAGCTTTGGTCTGGTATTTTAATACGGGAATTGAAGGATGCGTTCTAACAGGAGGGTTGAGTATAAGAGTTTTCCCCGGGAGATAGAAAGCTGGATTTTACTGAGCAAGGTTTTGTCAGCAGGATTTTCAGGTGTTAACAAAATTTTAAAGGAACTTGGTTTGTCCAAAGAGACTTTTTCTGCCCCCCTTGAAAAACTGTCCCGAATTTCTAAAATAGACAGAGAAATTGTAGATTTTATAAGAAAAAAAATTCCTGAAATTAACCTGAAAGAGGATTTTAAGTTAATTCAGGAATTAAATATAAAGCTTATTACATTTGAGGATTCCTTTTATCCACCTAATCTTAAGACTATTTTTGATCCACCTTTTTTAATTTATCTTAGAGGTGAGTTAAAAAGAGAAGATGAGAAGGCAGTAGCCCTTGTGGGAACCAGAAGAGCAACAAATTATGGTAAAATTGTAGCAAAAAGGCTTGCAAGGGAGCTGGCAAGGGCAGGCTTAACGGTGGTAAGCGGTATGGCAAGAGGAATAGATACGTATGCTCATGAGGGGGCACTTGAAGAAGGGGGAAGGACTATAGCAGTGTTGGGATGTGGAGTTGATATTGTTTATCCACCGGAGAATAGATCTCTTATGGAGGAGATAATTAAACAAGGTGCGGTTATCTCGGAATTTTCCCTTGGAACAAGGCCATTTGCCAGAAACTTTCCCCGGCGTAATCGCATAATAAGTGGTTTAAGTATGGGAGTGGTGGTGGTGGAAGCTCCTTTAAAAAGTGGTGCTTTGATAACTGCAGACTTTGCTCTGGAGCAGGGCAGGGAGGTGTTTGCGGTACCAGGAGCTATCACCAGTCCTTATTCCAGGGGAAATAACAGGCTTATAAAAGAAGGAGCAAAGGTCGTGGAGGATGTTTCTGATATTCTGGAAGAGCTGGGGATTTCTTTAGTTAAAAAAGATGAAACCCTGATGGATTACCAGCTATCCTTTGAAGAGAAAGCTGTTTTTGATGGACTTACATCCAGTCCCATCCACATAGATGATATAGTTGAAAAAAGTGGATTTTCAGCAGCAAAAGTTGCCGATATTTTAACGAGACTCCAGCTAAAGGGTATAGTAAAAGAACTTCCAGGAAAACTATTTTTTAAAGAGGTTTAAACTTGAAAGGGAAAAATCCAAAAAGTCTTGTTATTGTGGAATCTCCAGCAAAAGCCAAAACTATAAATAAGTTTCTTGGTCCAGATTATACAGTAGAGTCCTGTCTTGGTCATATTAAGGATTTACCCAGGAACAAGTTAGGTGTAGACATAAATAACGGTTTTAAACCAACGTATGTCTTAATTCCCGGAAAGAAAAAAGTGGTTGAAAAACTGAAAAAACTAAGCAGCAAGATGGAAAAAGTTTTTCTGGCCACTGATATGGACAGGGAAGGAGAAGCTATCTCTTGGCATCTTTCTCAGGAATTAAATAATAAAAATCAGTTTCGTATTGTGTTTAATCAGATCACAAAAGAAGTTTTGCAGAAAGCTGTAGCAAACCCGGGAAAAATAGATATAAACAAGGTAGATGCTCAGCAGGGAAGACGTGTGCTTGATAGGCTGGTAGGATATAAATTATCGCCTCTTCTTTGGGAGAAGGTAAAAAGAGGTTTATCAGCAGGGAGA
>JAGGZA010000131.1 GCA_021162265.1 Candidatus Aerophobota bacterium
AGATATTGTTAGACCTCTTTCCTTTTCTTCAGGAGCTTTATCAATCTCATCCACATTCATATATTCAGCAAAACCTTTCTTAGATAAAACCAGGGTTATAGCCGAGGTCAAGGTACTTTTTCCATGGTCAACATGTCCTATTGTCCCGATATTCACATGAGGCTTTGTTCTGACAAACTTCTCTCTGGCCATCTTTTAATCCTCCTTATTTTCCTTCTAAAAAATAATATTTGTAGTTAAATTATCCCTTTTAAAAAGCCCACGACCGGATTCGAACCGGTGACCTCATCCTTACCAAGGATGCGCTCTTCCCCCTGAGCCACGTGGGCAAAACCCTCTAAGTAGAAACTGCTATTTAAATTTGCCAATCACAGAACAACCAGACTAAAAACTATTATGGGGAGGGATGGATTCGAACCATCGTAGGCAATGCCAACGGGTTTACAGCCCGCCCCATTTGGCCACTCTGGCACCTCCCCTATTTAACTTATCTTACACCCTATTTTAAATATTTTTTCTTGCATATTTATACAAAATAAATTAAAAATGACAACCCCCCTTTTTCTGGCTGTCAAATAACCTTCTTTAATTATTATCTATAACCTTATTCCAGTTTAGCCTGTGCAGCTGCAAGTCGGGCTATAGGAACCCGGTACGGCGAGCAACTGACATAATCCAGATTACTGCGATAACAGAACTTAATTGAAGATGGTTCACCTCCGTGTTCTCCGCAAATCCCTACCTCTAATTGTGGATTTGCAGACTTACCCTTCTTTGTCCCCATAGCTACCAATTGCCCAACGCCTTCCTGATCCAGCACCTGAAAGGGATCATCCTTGAGAATCTTCTTCTCAATATAAGCGTGTAGAAACTTTCCTTCGGCATCATCTCTGCTAAAACCAAAGGTAGTCTGAGTAAGGTCATTAGTGCCAAAGGAGAAAAAGTCTGCCACCTTCGCTATCTTATCTGCACACAAAGCTGCACGAGGAAGTTCTATCATTGTACCTATTTTATATTTAAAGTCAACCCCTTTGTCTTCCATCACCTGTTGTGCTATCTTTTCAATATCCTCTTTTAATATTAAAAGTTCTTTATCCTCAACAATCAGAGGGATCATAACCTCTGGAAAAACTTCTACTTTCTCTTTTACAAGTTCTGCAGCCGCTTCAAAAATAGCTTTAGCCTGCATCCTGTAAATTTCAGGAAAGGTTATTCCAAGTCTACATCCTCTATGTCCAAGCATAGGGTTCATTTCTCTCAAGTCAACAATACGACGCAAGAGCTTTTCCTTCTCATTTATCTGTTCTTCATCACCACCCTGTAACTTAAGCTTTGTTATCTCTACAAGTAGCTCTTCGTAGTTAGGCAGAAACTCATGCAAAGGAGGGTCCAGTAACCTGATAATTACAGGCAAACCTTCCATTTCTTTAAGAATCCCCCTGAAATCCTCTCTTTGCATTGGCTCAAGTTTATCTAAAGCTTTCTCTCTTTCCTCTTTTGATTGAGAGAGAATCATCTGCTGTACATAGGGAAGTCTATCTTCCCCAAAAAACATATGTTCTGTACGACAAAGACCAATACCCTCAGCTCCCATTTCACGGGCAACTCTTGCATCATGAGGAGTATCCGCATTAGCTCTTACTCCCATAGTTCTAATCTCATCTGCCCATCCGAGGATCTTCTTAAATTCTCCGCTTAACTCTGGTTCTATAGTAGGAACTTCTCCCTTTATCACTCTACCCGAAGTCCCATCGATAGTTATAAAGTCACCTTCCTTGAAAACCATTCCGTTTACCGTAAACTCAGCTTTTTTTTCATCTACTTTAATAGCCTCACAACCTGCAACACAAGGCTTACCCATTCCTCTTGCCACTACTGCAGCATGGCTTGTCATTCCCCCGCGAGAAGTTAAAATACCCTGAGCAACTGCCATTCCATGAATATCCTCGGGAGAGGTTTCTCTGCGCACCAGAATAACTCTCTTACCATCATTTGCAAGCTCAACCGCTCTGTCAGCAGTGAAGACAACCGAACCTGTTGCTGCTCCTGGTGAAGCTGGAAGACCCTGAGCCAAAACCTCAACTTTTGC
Organism: Candidatus Aerophobota bacterium; assembly: GCA_021162265.1. Taxonomy (GTDB): domain Bacteria; phylum Aerophobota; class Aerophobia; order Aerophobales; family B3-G15; genus CBFDTW01. Next base: position 2,090 of record JAGGZA010000131.1, read on the forward strand.
CTCAGGGTCTATACGGCGGTGTAAGAGCTGCTCTATCTGAGCAGGATCTATTCTAAGTATAGCTTCTTCTCTTGTAATTAATCCCTCCTCCACCATATCGTGAGCTATTTTAACTGCAGCTTGCGCAGTTCTTTTGCCTGTCCGAGTCTGAAGAAGATACAGAGTACTTTTTTCTATGGTAAACTCAAAATCCTGCACATCTCGATAGTGTTTCTCTAAAAGATCTGTAATTTCCTCCAGCTCTTTATAGACCTCGGGCATATCATTCTTCAACTCAGCAATAGGCTTGGGAGTCCTTATGCCTGCCACCACATCTTCTCCCTGAGCATTAACAAGATACTCTCCATACATCTTTTTCTCTCCGGTGGCAGGATTTCTGGTAAACCCAACACCTGTGGCAGAATCGGTACCCATATTCCCAAAAACCATTGTTTGTACGTTAACTGCGGTCCCCCAGTGCTCAGGAATTTTATTTATCCTTCTATATTCAATTGCTCTTTTATTATTCCAGCTATTAAAAACAGCATCACGTGCCATCATTAGCTGTTTAAAGGGGTCCTGAGGAAAATCTTCCCCTGTTTCCTCTTTTATTAGCCTCTTAAACTCTTCAACTAACTCCTTAAGATCATCAACAGTAAGCTCAATATCTTCCTTAACCCCTTTTTCTTCTTTCTTTTTATCTATAATCTCCTCAAATTTCTCACCAGGTATTTTTAAAACCACATTGCCAAACATCTGTAAAAGACGGCGATAACAATCATAAGCAAATCTCGGATTGGCAGTATTTTTAGCAAGACCCTCCACGCTCTTATCGTTTAAACCAAGATTTAACACTGTATCCATCATCCCGGGCATAGAAATTCTTGCTCCAGACCTCACAGAAACAAGCAAGGGACTATTGGAGTCCCCAAACTTCTTCCCCGTAACCTCCTCCAGCCTCTTTAAATTCTCTCTTACCTGTTCTTCCAAATCAGGTGGGTATTCCCCATTTTGAGTATAATAAGTACAAACCTCTGTGGAAATTGTAAAACCCGGTGGAACTCTAATTCCAAGATTAGCCATCTCAGCTAAGTTAGCACCTTTCCCTCCCAGAAGGTCTCGCATCTTAGCTGACCCTTCAGCCTGACCTTTCGCAAAAAAATAAACATACTTTTTCATTTTTCCCCTCAACCTCAAATTTTTTACTTTTATCAGCCTTTATACTTTATAAATCATAAACATAAATTATATTTAAAACTTACCCTCCGTCAACCACCTGCCTCTATCTTTAAACTCTCGCCAATATTAATGACCTTCACCATAACTTTACCTTCGCATTTTTCGGCAAACTTTCTTGCATCCTCAGCACTCCCCACAATATCCCCATAATGCATAGGGATAACAATACGAGGATTTAAAGACTCAACAGCCCTTACTGCATCTTCCACCCCCATGGTATAGGTCCCTCCAATGGGAAGAAGCGCCACGTAAGGATTTATCTCTTTCATCTCGGGTATAAAATCAGTATCCCCTGCATGATAGATGGATACACCTTCAATGTCCACAACATATCCAACCCATTCATTACCCTTAGGATGGTAAGGTTTACCAATATTGTATGCTGGAACCACTTTAACATTTACACCTTCAAAGGAAATCTCATCACCGGGTTTTACCTCTTTCACCCTGCCCTTAATTTTCCCTGCAACATCAGCAGGAATAAGAATGTATGTTTTCTCGCTTTGAATCTTCTTAATATCCTTGGAGGAAAAATGGTCATAATGAGAGTGAGTAACAAGTACAAGGTCCGCTTCATCCCTTTCTCTTATCTTCCAGGGGTCTATATAAATCTTAAACTCTTTACTTCCCTCAATTTTAAAACTGGCATGACCTAACCAACTTATCTTTACTGCCATTTTTACTCCCCCTGTATTATTTATTTGAAGATTTATTTAAAGTTGTTGATTTCAAATACTTGTACAACTCACTGTCGGTGGTTAAAATAATGACACTATCTCCTGAAAATGTTTTCTCGTATGTATCCAGGGTTTTTAAAAAGGAGTAAAATTCAGGGTCCTTGGAGTAGGCTTGAGCGTATATTTTGGTAGCTTTAGCATCAGCCTGACCTTTAATAATCTGTGCCTTCTTATAAGCCTCAGAGGTAATTCTTTGAAGCTCCTTTTCTCTCATCCCCTCTATTTCCGCTTTCTTCCCCTGCCCTTCAGAGCGATACTGCTCTGCCACTCTCTTGCGCTCGGATATCATTCTGGCATAAACCTTTTCTCTTACTTCCTTTACATAGTTAAGTCTTTTTATTCTAACATCAACAAGCTCAATCCCATACTGAGGAGTAAGCTTTGCAGCCTCTTTGAGTATCTCCCGGGATATGAGTTCTCTTCCCTTTATTACCTCTCTCATCTCTTCCTTTCCCTGGACAAAAACTTCGGTTACAATAAATTGCCTGTTTGAATTTCTCACAATCTGATAAAGAGGGTTAGCAGTAATCTTGTCCCTGGTAGCAGAATCAATAATATCATCAAGCCTTGCGTGAGCTCCTCTTTCACTCTTCACAGATTGCAAAAATCTAAGAGGATCCACTATCTTCCAGCGAGCAGTGGTATCCACCCATATATATTTTTTATCGCTGGTAGGGATTTGAGTGGGACTTCCATCCCAGATAAGCAATCGTTTATCAAAGTAGTTCACTTTCTGTATAAAAGGCTTTTTAATATATAAACCAGCCTTGGTTATGGGTTTTCCCACTGGTTGACCAAATTCTGTTATTACCGCCTGCTGAGTCTCATCAACAACATAAAATGCACTACTGAGAACAATAATTCCAATAATAACTACCACTCCTATGGGTATCCATTTTTCTAATCTCATTTCTCACCTCCTTTGAGAGAAAGAAAAGGTAAAATGGTCTTCTGTTCAGTATCAACTACATATATTTTACCTACACGAGGAAGTACCTGAGTGAGAGCCTCAAGATAGAGCCTTTTTCTTGTAACATCTGGAGCTTTTTTATACTCCTGCCATACAGCAAGGAACTTATCAGCGTCTCCTTCAGCTTGATTAACTCTCTTAATCCCATAACCTTCAGCTTCTGCAATGGTCTTTTCCGCTTCTCCCTTAGCCTTAGGAATCACTTTGTTGTAAGCCTGCCAGGCTTCATTTATAAATCTTTCCCTATCCTGACGTGCTTCGTTAACCTCGTTAAAAGATGGTTTAACAGGATCTGGAGGATTAACATCTTTTAATTTAAGGGTCACAATCTTGATTCCGGATTCATAGGAATCTAAAATTTTTTGGAGCTTCCGTTGAGCCTCGGTAGCTGCTTCCATCCTACCCACGGTTAAAATCTCATCTACACTTCTATCTCCAACTACAAGGCGCATAACTACCTCTGAAATATCCCTCAAAGTCTTCGTTGGATTTCTTATTTTAAAAAGATACTTATAAGGGTCAGTGATTTTGTACTGGACAATCCACTCCACCTCAGCTACATTTAAATCACCTGTCAACATAAGAGATTCTCCCTGCCATTTTTCTGGTGCATATAAGGTTTTTATTCCAGGTTTAAGGGTTCTAAAACCAAATTCTTCCTTGAAAATGTATTTAACCTTAACTTTGGTAACCGATTCGGCAAAGGGAATCTTTACATGTAGACCTGGATCTGTAGCTCTCATATATTTCCCGAATCTCTTAATTATCCCTACCTCATCAGGACCCACTGTATAAAATGTGGAAAGGGCAACAACCAAGATAAAAATCCCCAGGACTACCAACCAGGCCCAGTTTTTATAAGATAACCCCGGGGGATTAACCCTTATCTCTTCTTCCATCACAAGCCTCCCTTAAAATTAAGTTCTCTGACAGTATACTAAACTCCTGCAAATTTGCAAGAAACATATTAAGATAAAATTCCCATCAATAATCCAAATTTGACTTTTGCCTCTCAATAAATAGAATAAAAAATACTGGAAGGTAATAAGCAAAAGAAAAAGAAGGATATTCTGGCTATGATGTTTAAGGAGAAAAAGAAAATGGAAATAAAAGAGGAACTCGTAAGGATGGGTGAAAAAGCCAGGGAAGCCAGCAAAATTCTGGCAAACCTTTCCTCGGAAGAAAAAAACAAAGCTCTTGAAGAGATGGCTCTTAATATTGAGAAAAACGCCCAGAAAATAAAAGAGGAAAACATAAAGGATATTGAACAGGCAAGAAAAAAAGGATTATCCTCTGCATTAATTGATAGACTTACTCTAACAGATAAAAGAATTGCTGCCACCTCTAAAGGTCTTAGAGAAATAGCTTCATTGGAAGACCCTGTTGGTAAGATAGAAAGTATGTGGAAAAGACCTAATGGACTTTTTATAGGAAAAATGGTTGTCCCTCTTGGGGTAATTGGAATAATTTACGAGTCAAGACCAAACGTCACTGTAGATGCAGCAGGGCTTTGCCTCAAAGCAGGAAATGCTGTTTTGTTAAGGGGAGGGTCTGAGGCTATCAGGTCAAACTGCATTCTTGTTGATATCCTACAAGAGGCTTTAGGGAGAACAAAAGTTCCTCCGGAGAGTATACAACTCATAAGAACCACATCAAGAGAGGCAGTAACATTGATGTTAAAACTTGATGAGTATATAGATGTTATTATTCCCCGGGGAGGAGAAAGTCTCATCCGAACAGTTGTGGAAAATTCAACTATTCCTGTTATAAAACACTACAAAGGGGTATGTCACACATTTATTGATTCAGAAGCAGATTTAAAAATGGCAGAAGATATATGTTTTAACGCTAAAGTGCAACGTCCTGGTGTTTGCAATGCTATGGAAACACTGCTTGTGGACAAAGAAATAGCTAAATCCTTTCTGCCCGGAATGATCCAAAAGTTTAAGCAAGCAGGGGTAGAGATAAGAGGCGATGAAAAGGTAAGAGAAATTGCTCCTGAGGTGAAATTAGCTACAGAACAGGACTGGTTCACCGAATACCTTGATCTTATCCTTTCAATTAAAGTAGTGGAAGGGCTGGATGAAGCTATAAACCATATAAACCATTACGGGTCCCATCACTCTGATGCCATAGTAACAAAAAACTACTTAAAGGCAAAGAAATTTCTTCAAGAAGTTGATTCAGCAGCAGTGTATGTAAACGCCTCAACCAGATTTACCGATGGAGGTGAATTCGGGATGGGCGCAGAGATAGGAATATCTACCCAGAAACTCCATGCCAGAGGACCTATGGGAGTGAAGGAACTTACTTCCCATAAGTTTATAATCTTAGGGGAAGGGCAGATAAGAAAATGAAACCCGACACTTTAAAGATAACCTCTCCTGAAAAACAACTCCAGGAAATAGAAAAAGTTCTGGAGACATTAAAAAGGGGAGGGATTGTGTGTTTCCCCACTGACACCGTTTATGGTCTTGGTGTTGATGCAAAAAATGAAAAAGCAGTACAAAAACTGTATCAATTAAAAAAAAGACCATCTGAAAAACCCCTCATACTTTTTCTTAAAGAACATGGAAAAGTTGTCAATTTCGTAAAAAAAATCCCACTTTCTGCCCTTAAACTTATCCATTCTTTCTGGCCGGGACCTTTAACTATTGTATTTGAGGCTTCTATTAAAAATCCTGCATGTCTTGTAAGCAGGGAAGGCAAAATAGGAATAAGAATATCTTCCCATCCTGTCGCAAAAGAAATATCAACAAATGGTAAAATTACCCTCGCTACAACAAGTGCCAATCTTTCCGCTCAGACATCTGTGAGCGAGCCAGGTAAAATTTCACCTGCAATAAAAGAAGGGGTTAATCTTATTATTGACTCAGGGAAAACTCCTCTGGGAAAAGAATCGACAGTAATTGATGTTACTATCAATCCCCCCCATATTCTCAGAGAAGGAAGTGTTTCAAAAAACAAGTTAAGGTCAATTTTAAACAAAAGGATAAACATCTTATTTGTGTGTACTGCTAATGTATGTCGGAGTGTAATGGCAGAAGCTATTTTTAAAAGTATCTGGGCCAAGAAAGGGAGAGGAGATGTTAATGTAAAATCAGCAGGAATTAGCGCATTTTCTCATTCTCCTCCTTCAAAAAATACTGTAGAGATCATGAAAAAAAGGGGTATTAATGTACAATCTCATTTGAGCAGAAAGGTAACAGCTGAATTGGTTGATGAATCAGATGTAATTTTTGTAATGGAGAAAGGACATAAATACTACCTTACAGGATTTTACCCCCTTGCTCAAAATAAAGTATGGCTTTTGAAAGAGTTTTCTTCTGGGAGAGAGGAAGAGGTATCTGACCCTGTTGGTTTATCACAGGATTACTACGAGAAAACAGCTGATGAAATTGAAAGAGAAATAGAAAAAGTAGTGGAGAAAATGGTGTGAAAAATGAACTACCCAAAAGGCCTTCGTGGGATACCTATTTTATGCAAATAGCCGAACTTGTGGCACAACGTTCAACTTGTTTGCGGAGAAAGGTAGGAGCAATTATTGTCAGGGATAAGAGGATTCTCTGTACAGGGTATAATGGGGCTCCTCGAGGACTTGCTCACTGCAGTGAAGTAGGGTGTCTGAGAGAGAAACTGCATATTCCTTCAGGTGAGCGACAGGAGATATGCCGGGGATTGCACGCTGAGCAGAATGCAATAATCCAGGCAGCTCTTTATGGAATAAGCATTAAAGATTCGATACTCTACTGCACTCATCAACCCTGCATAACCTGCAGTAAGATGATTATAAATGCAGGAATAAGAAAAGTTATATTTAAGGGAGATTATCCTGATTACCTGGCAAGGGATATTTTAAAAGAAGCAGGAATAGAATTGATAAAATATGGAGAGAAAAATGCCTGAAAATACCTTAAAAAAAATAGAAGAGAAGGAAAAGCAGGCTCAGAAACGCATAGAAGAGGCTGTAAAAAAGAAAGAAGAAGTTATCAGTAATGCAAATAAGGAGGCTGAAAATCTAATACGTAAGGCAGAAGAGGAGGCAAAAAAGGAGATAGAAAAATACAAAGAAAAAGTTAGCTTGGAAACTATCAATCAGACTAATAAAATTAAGGAAGAGGCAGGAAAGGAGAGGAAGAAATTAAAGGAAAAAGTAAAAAAGGAAGGTGAAACCAAAGCTATTAGCTATATCCTATCAAAAGCTAAAAAACTATGGAAACAAATAAGCCAGTAAAATAAAAAAGAGGAAAACCAATGGCTATTGCAGAAATGAGAAAGGTCCTATTTGTGGGTGAAAGGGAAATAAAAGATGAGCTGGTCAAAAAATTAGGAGAAGCTGGTATCTTTCAACCTGTTCCTCTTGGCAAAGAGAAGACCTACCAATTTTTGAAAACCCCGGAAATTGAAACAAATTCGTTGCAGGATGCTTTAACCAAGCTGGAATCAGCCATAAATTTTCTATCAAGATTTGAAGAAAAGGGGTTTGACTTAGGCTTCTTCCCCACAAAAATCATGGTGAATCCTGAGGAATTTTCGCAATGGATAAAAAACTTCAAGTGGGAAGATACCTGTAATAAGTGCAGCAGTATAGAAACGGAAATAGAAAAGATAAAGGAAGAACTCTCTTCTTTAAAAGAAGAATATACCAGTCTTTTGCCCTGGAGGAAAATATCTTTTCCTTTAAGTAAACTGAAAATCTCAAAATACCTTGACTTTCAGCTGGGTATAATACCTTCAGAGATGAAGAATCTACTTACAAAACTTATTAAAAACAAGCCCATTTATTTCCTGACACTGGATGAAGCTGGCAGAAAAGCTTACATACTGGCACTTTTTCTCAAGGAAGAACGCCCGACAGTGGATAAAATATTCCAGGAGGTGAGAGGAGAAAAAGTAAAATTAAAGGAAGATATAGCTCCTGCCACAAGAATGAAGGAAATCAGGGAAAATAGTACAAATCTTGAAGAGAGAAAAAAGAAAGCCTTAAATAAAGCGAAAAGCCTGTCTAAGGAAAAAACTAAATTAATGGTATTTTATGATTACTTTTACAGTATGCTTGAGGAAAGAAAAGCTCATTCCAATATGGGTATAAGCAGATATACTTTTGTCCTTGAAGGATGGATTAAAGAAGAGGATATGCCACAGCTAAAAAAGATACTAAAGGATTTTCCTCGTGTGGAGACTATAATAAAAAAACCAGCAGGCAAAGAAAAATCTAAAGCTCCTGTTGCCCTCACAAATCGCAAAATATTTAAGCCCTTTGAACTTGTCACTGAGCTTTACGGTCTTCCTCGCTATATAGAAATAGACCCCACACCATTTCTGGCTCCCTTTTTTGCTCTGTTCCTGGCTTTCTGTCTTACCGATGGAGGATACGGAATTGTTCTTGCCATCGCATCCTTCATAATTCCGAGAAAAATCCAGGTGGGAGAAGGAGGGAAGAAACTTTTCTCTATGCTTTTTGTATCAGGACTTGTAACAATAGCTATTGGAACAGTTACAGGAGGTATCTTTGGAATCCAGTTGCAGGACCTTCCTCCCTCTCTCGCACCTCTAAAAAAACTTGCTTTATTTAACCCAATAGAACAACCAATGATATTTCTCGCAATTGCCCTGGCAATAGGAGTAATACACCTTCTTGCAGGGATAGCTATTGAAATGAGTGATAATCTCAGGAGAAAAAATATTGTCGCTGCTTTTCTTGACCAGTTCACCTGGATTCTGTTAATCATTGGATTGCTTTTAATAGCAGCTCCCTTTGGAAAGGGATTCATTTCAGGAGAAGGAACCTCTGGTAGCTCAAAAGGAATACCTCTTACTCTATCTTCCTCTCAACTTGCTCCCCTGTGGAAAAGTATGCCTTCTTACTCAAAGGTGGGAGCATTATTTGTTATTGGTGGCATAATAACTCTCTTTCTCTTTTCAGGAAGAAGAAGCAAGAATATAGGCAAAAGGCTGGCAAAAGGTGCCTATGAAATATATGGAATAATTCAGATTCTTGCTGATGTTCTCTCTTATTCTCGTCTTTTAGCTCTGGGTCTTGCTACCAGCGTAATAGCTACCGTAGTAAATACAATTGCAGGGATGGCAGGAGGAATACCTATTCTGGGACCCGTAGCTTTTATATTTATCCTGATACTGGGACATATAGGAAACATTCTTATCAATACCTTATCTGGATTCATACATACCGCTCGTCTTCAGTTTGTAGAGTTTTTTACCAAGTTTTATGAGGGAGGTGGGCGCAAATTCGAACCCCTCAGAAGAGAAGGAAAATACACCATAATTAAAGAAAGCTTAAGGTGAGGTATAGATGCTGGAATTTGGATTTTACATCCCAACAAAAATCCACTTCGGTCAGGGAAAAGTTGAAGAAATAGGTAAAATAACAGGTGCTTATGGAAAGAGGGCTCTTGTTGTAACGGGAAAAAGCTCGGCAAAAAAATTTGGGTTTCTGCAAGTTATCCAGGAGAAGCTCAAAAAAGAGGGGATAGAAGTTTTGCTCTTTCAACAGGTGGAACCAAATCCCTCCGTGGATACGGTAAGCAAGGGAGCGCACCTTTTTAAAGAAGAAAAATGTGATACAATAATTGCACTGGGGGGAGGCAGTTGTCTTGATGCCGCCAAAGTTATTGGGATTTTAGCTAAAAATCCTGATCCCTTAGAACACTACTTCGGTAAAAATAAAGTAAAAGAGGAAATCCCTCCCCTTATTGCTATACCAACTACCTCAGGAACAGGAAGCGAGGTAACTCCTTACGCAGTTATCACCGATACAGAAAAAGAAAATCATCCCAAGAAAATCATAGCTGACCCTCATATTTTCCCCAGGGAAGCTATACTGGACCCTGCTCTTACCATATCTCTCACCCCTTCCCTTACTTCAGATACGGGTATAGATGCTTTATCACACGCTGTGGAAAGCTACCTTTCCAAAAAAGCTTTCCCTTTAAGTGAAACTATTGCCCTTGAGGCAATAAGAACAATAGGAGAATATCTTCCCCGCACAATTAATAACCTTGAGGATATGGAAGCTCGCAGCTATCTTATGTATGCTGCTACACTGGGAGGAATGGCTATAGCTTTAACTGGAGCTACCATACTGCATGCCATGGGATATCCTCTAACATCAAACCTTGGTTTTCCTCATGGAAGAGCTAATGGAATCCTGTTTCCCTGGTTTTGGGAAAAGAGCTTTCCTGGAAATCCTGAGAAATTCTCAAAAATTATTGTCAATCTTGATAAGAGGGCAAAAGAATATCAGATAAAAGATACGAGAGAAAGTGCTTTATTATTAAAAAAATTTCTGCACAGGTCAGGACTCCCTGAAAGTACTGACATTAAAATAGAAGAAAAGTCCCTGGTGTCTTTTACCCATGAGATTCTGAAAAATAAAGAAAAGATGCTTGTCAGTCCAAAACAGTTAAGCTTTGAGGAAATCCTTGATATTTACAAAAAAGCACTACTGGCTTAACGGCTGCAAAGAAAAAAAATTGACAGAGAAAAATATAATACAAATTTTCCTTCCATTCCTCTTTATATTTTTCTTTCTCCTGCCAACATCCTCTCTTTGTGAAAATACACCCAAGATAAAATTAATAAAGGACCAGGAATACTTCCCTGTTGTAAATGAGGCTATAAAGGAAGCTAAAAGATCAATTGAGGTAATAGCATTTGAAATGGGTTATTACCCTGAGCATCCCTCCTCTCCAAGTAATATCCTTATACAAAATTTAATTGTTGCTGGAAAAAGAGGAGTTGATGTAAGGGTAATCCTTGAAGTTAGCAGCTGGAATCCAAGAGTGACTGAAAAGAACAAACTAAGCGGGAGGATTCTCTGCCAGGGTAGAGTAAAAGTAAGGTACGATTTACCTTTCATAACAACCCATGCCAAACTAATAATAATAGACTCAAATATTGCCATCCTCGGGAGTAACAACTGGACTTATTACTCTCTTACTCAAAACAAAGAACTTTCTTTACTTGTTGAAGGTTATCCTGATATTATTAAAGAACTTGAAAATTATTTTGACAAGCTGTGGGAAGAGAGTAGCCCTTCTTAATCTTTCATCTGTCCTGCTGCTTTATTTTCTTGACAGTGAAGAATGCTCTGCTATTTTAATTAGGGTAAAAATGATGAATGAAAACTTACATATCCACACTGTGACAGAAATTACCTCCTACATAAAAGGAATGCTGGAGGAAGACATAAAACTGCAGGATATTTTAATTAAGGGAGAAATCTCAAACTATCGGCCTCCCATTAAACATCTCTATTTTTCCCTGAAAGACAGTGGAAGTATTCTTTCCTGTGTAATGTTTGAGGATAAAATACAAAACTTAAAATTTGACCTTAAAAATGGCCTGGAAGTAATAGCAAGAGGAAATATAAGAGTTTATCCTCCTCAAGGAAGGTATCAGCTATATGTAAGCGAATTATTTCCTATGGGAAGAGGGCTTCTTTACCTTGCTTATGAAAAACTAAAGAAGGAGTTGATGGAAAAAGGGTATTTTGACCCCGCCCATAAGATTCCTCTACCTTTCCTGCCCCAAAGAATTGGAATAGTCACCTCTCCCAAGGGAGCTGCTATAAAAGACATTCTCAAGGTGCTCGATGATAGGTTTCCCAACTTAGATATAATCCTTTCTCCCTGCAGAGTCCAGGGAGATGAAGCCCCAAAAGAAATAGCCCGGGCAATTGAAAACCTGAATCACTATGGATATGTAGATGTAATAATCGTAGGAAGAGGGGGAGGCTCTATAGAAGACCTTTTTGCCTTTAATGATAAAATAGTAGCTGACGCTATCTACAATTCACGTATACCTGTAATCTCTGCAGTAGGACATGAGATTGACCAGACTATAGCAGACCTTGTAGCAGATGAAAAAGCTCCTACCCCCTCCGCTGCTGCTCAACAGGTTGTACCAAGAAAGGAGGAACTACTGCTAAGATTAATGGAAAAGAAAGAGAAACTGAAAAGTCTCATACTTAAAAAAAAGGAACTGCTGGAAAAGGAAAATATTAAATTTAAAAAACTTCTTCAGGCAAGACACCCTCAAAGACTCATCCTGGAGTTAAAACAAAGAGTAGATGAGTATAGAAGAAGGGCTTATGACTATATGAAAGCCCATATCCACCAGAAAACAGCATCTTTTCTCCGCCTGAATCAAGAGTTTATAAGATACTCTCCCCAAACAAGGGTAAATCTGCTAAGGGAAAAATTAAAATCACTAACAGAAAAGCTGATTTACTCTGGTCTAAGACTTACTGAGAGAGAGAAAAACAGTATTTCAAATCTTAAAAATAAGCTTGAAGCCTTATCCCCATACTCTGTACTTAAGAGGGGGTATAGTATTTGTCTTAGCCTTCCTGAACTAAAAGTGATTACAGGGTATACCCAGGTTAAGAAAGAAGATAAGATAAAGATTAAACTTTACAAAGGGCATCTTTACGGCAAGATTTACAAGATAGAGGGAGAAAAGCAATGAACTTCGAGGAAGCCATGCAAAAACTGGAGAAAATAACCCAGGACCTTGAAGAAGGAAACCTTTCGCTCGATGAATCTTTAAAAAGATTTGAAGAGGGCATGAGACTCGTAAATTTCTGTGAAAAAAAATTGGAGGAGGTAGAAAAGAGAATAAGGATTTTAATAAAGGAGGAAAATAAACTTAAACTTGAACCCTGGCAGCCAATAGAGGATAAAAAACAGCAGGAAGAAGATGTACAGATAAAAACAGAAAATGGATTCTTATTTGAAGATAAAAAGTAAAAATGTACTATCACAACATTGCTCTTCTTTTAGGTAACAGACTTCTCTGGTCTGTTGGATCAGCATGGTTTCTGGCACAAGCTCTCAAGATAGTAACAAATTTCTTTAAAGAAAAAAAAATTAATCTGCATCGCTTTGTTGAACCTGGTGGAATGCCTTCGTCTCATGCGGCTATGGTAATAGCACTGCTTGTAGGAGTAGGGATAAAAGAGGGTATTCCTTCCACAATTTTTATTGTGACTCTTGTCTTTTCCCTGGCAATAATTTACGAGGCCATAGGGGTACGCAGAGCAGTGGGAAACCAGGCTGAAATATTAAACCAGATTATAAGTAAACTCCCTCAAAGGGAACAAATCAAATTTCAGGACAAAAAAGGAAAAAAGCTCTTAAAAGAAACTATAGGACACAGTCCTCTGGAAGTAGTAGTAGGTTCGATTATCGGTTTAATAATGGCTTTAATATGGCTGGGAAGATAATAAATGATTGAAAGAGTAGGAATAACATTTAACCCCGGCAAGAAAAATATCCTTGCAAAAGTGGAATTTGTTGTCAGATGGCTGGAGAAAAGAAAAATAAAGGTCTTTGTGCCAGGGGAAAGTGGTGCAGACAGGTACTTCGGGAAAAACCTTGTGTCAATTGAAGAAATAAAGAAGGCAGCCCAGCTTATAGTTTCCTTAGGAGGAGACGGAACCTTATGCAAGTCTGCTCGAGAGTTTTCCAGGGCGGGGATTCCTATACTGGGAATTAATCTGGGTGGACTTGGTTTCTTAACTGAAGCTCCCATAAACAAATTTGAAGAAAAGATGGAAAAAATCCTCTCCAATGAGTATACCGTGGAACATCGTATGATGCTCCAGGCAAAAATAATCTGTAAAAACTTTGAAAGTCAAACTTTTATAGCTCTCAATGATGTGGTAATAAGTAAAAGTTTTCTTCCTCGAATAGTTTCCCTGAACACTTTTGTTTCCGGGGACTTTGTTACTACCTATTCAGCAGATGGTCTCATAATCTCTACCCCTACCGGTTCCACTGCATATTCCCTTTCAGCCGGCGGTCCAATTGTCCATCCCAGTCTCAAAGTAATAATTCTCTCTCCTATATGTGCTCACACTCTGGCAGTAAGACCTCTTATCGTCTCCCAGGAAGAAACAATAAGGATCGTTCCTGAAACCCCTTCAGAGGATATTTTTCTCACCATAGATGGCCAGGAGGCTCACTCTATAAAGAAGCAGGGTGAGGTGGAAGTTAAAAAAAGCCCTTATCAGGCCAAACTCATAAGATTTAAGGGAAGGTCTTTCTTTGAGGTACTTCAGACAAAGCTGGGGTGGAGTGGAGTGACTTACAAAACTGACGAACAATAGATGAAAAAGATCATCATCCTTGCTCAGAAATCCTTTTGTAAATCTTTTAGAAGCAGGGTTTTCTTTGTCTTCTTTCTCTTTGCTATTATGCTCATTTTTTTATCCATCTTATTAAGCCTCTTAACCTTCACCGAAGAGATAAAAATTATTAAAGATGTAGGACTTGCTGTAATTTCTATCTTTAGCTCTCTAATAGCTATCTTCCTGTCAGCAGAAGCCGTAGTAGGAGAGATAGAGAAAAAAACAATATATATTTTACTCTCAAAACCAACGGACAAAAAAAGCTTTTTATTTGGAAGTTTCCTGGGTATAATCTGGACTGTGGGGATTGCCATTCTCATAAATGGGGGTACTCTTATTTTTTTAATTTATTTAAAACAAAGCTCTGTTGACCCGGGAATACTTTTAGCACTTTTATTTATGGAATTGGAGGTTCTTGTTATAACTTCTATAGGTATTATGTTCTCCTCTCTTTCCTCCTCAGCTTTAACAAGCACATTTTTGTGCCTCTTTCTTTACCTTCTGGGACACCTTAACCCTCAACTTATTGCATTAAAAAAAGTTGTGCAAAGTCAAATAACAAAGGGTTTTCTCACCCTTGTCTCCGTAGTTATTCCTAATCTTGAGTTATTCAATATCAGGGAAATGGTGGTCGAGGGAAAGCTCATTAACCTCATATATACAGGAAAGATAGCTTTTTATTCTCTCATTTATAGCGGTATATGTCTCATCATTGCTTATCTTCTTTTTGAAAAAAGAGAATTTTAAAAAGTCATTTAAGATTTAAAACCTTCCTGCAGTGTTGTTCAAAAAGCTTTCTGAAATTAGAACTTGAAGAAGGAGAAAACCCCATCACCTTCTCCCATACATCAGGACTCTCCATGCAAAAATAGCAGAAAACATCTGGTGCCTTATCCTTAATTAAAGAGTATATCTTCTTGAAAAGCTTTATTCTCAGAGGTTTTATATACCGTAGCTTACCATCAAGACCCCTTATCATTTCCTCTGATGTTATCTTTGTATGAGGAAATCTCTGCTGAATTACCTCCTTAAGAGAGGGAGGAAAACGAAGTGCACCAAGAGATATCCAGAAAATACGTGAAGGGTCTATTAAAGTAAAAAGTTCTTCTATCAACTTTTCGTAATCATCTTCCCAACCGGGATAAAGTATGAGTGGATCAAAGTGAAAACCAAGCATAAATCCTTTCTCCTGGACTTTGTAAGCAGCTTGTAATCTTCTTTCTAAAGTAGCTGTAAAATTTTCCTCACCGGAAATGACAGGGGGAGGATTTAAAGACCATGAACAAACTATATTTTCAGAAGAGGGAAGCCTCAAGAGCCCATCAACCTCGTCGGTTTTGGTTTTAAATTCAAATATGGCATTCTTTTTGGTTCTAAAATAGGAGACAAAAAAGGAAGAAAAATCTCCCAGGTAATCAAGAGCCAGACTATCAGCAAGTTCTCCATTACCAATCCTTATAACTCTATTTTTATACTTTCCCAGAAATATTTCCAGTTGTTCTATTATCTTACCAGGGTTAACATACAGAATAAGAGGAGATGGACCAAGGTAATCCTGAAGTATGCAATAGGTGCAATCAAGAGGACAACCCACAGGTTGATTAATAACAGTATACCCACAGCAAAGATACCCTTTGCCTGTTCCTGGACATGGCTTTACAAAACTACCGGGGAAATCAGTTAAAAGAATAGACCTTTTCCCCTCTGTGAAGGATGTTGCAACAGAGTACTTTTTCCTGTTAAGGAGAACCTCCTTAACTTCCACCTCTCCTGCCTTTTTGATTATTCTTTTAACAAGGGGGGTATCTCTCACATTTTTATCTATCAGTATCCTTTTTATCTTGTAGTCCCTCATAGTAAACCTCAAGAAACCTTGAGAGCAAAGCTAAGTTATCCTCATTTGAAAGATTTGCAACTACTTTCTTCACATCATCTGTATGGGTTATCTCAATAAATGCCTTTACTTTCCCCTCAAGTCCCTCATCCCAGATAAATTTTAAGCCACTACTGGATTGAATTTCCCTTCTCAACTTATCCAGCTCTCTATTTACCTTTGTTAAACAGGGATATCTTCTTTCCTTAAGTGTTTTCTTTATACTATCTATTTTTTGAGAGCGGGTAAGCTTTACATCTTTGCCAATATCTAAAATCCCTGTACTTTCTATCACCTCATACACACTCTTTCCTTCCCTCGTTGCTATTTCTTTTAAATCTATTAATATATTAAGAAAATCGTATCCCTTTAGAGAAAGACAGCTGGCTAAAGAAACAAGAGTATCCTGCTCTTTGAAAGACAAACCCTCAATTATAAGAGCCTGTTTCAGAGAAAAATTGTGGGAGAAAATATAAGAGAGAAGATGAGGTCTGTAATGTGAGATTCGTATGTAACTCTCACAAACAAAGGAGGAATCTATCCCGAGAAAAGAGCTGAAGTTATTGCAAATTTGAGAGGAAGAAAGCCCCAGTTGACTCATGATACCAATTATCCTTACCTTTTCTCCAAAGGAAAGTGGCTGGGGATGAGATAAAAAAAGAACGGTTAAAACCTCAAAAATAGAAAGATTCTCTCTTAAAATACAAACAGGTAAAGAGGAAAAATTCAACTCTCTGGCAATCTGCAGCCTCTTAAAACCATTTATTACTCTATATTTTCCCGGGGAAAGAGGCTGAACTACAATGGGGTTTGTTATGCCTATTTTAGCAATAGATAGCTTTAACACATTAAAATAAGAGGGATCCTTATCGGCAAAACAGAAAAGAGTATCCTCCTGATTAATTGAAGACAGAGGAAGTTGCTGGAATTTGGTCTTGAAATACATCTTGCTTTATACCTTATTTTTATATTTTATTAAAATGAATTTTACAAACAAACTCGTAAGTGTTATAATACCTACTTATAACAGAGAAAACTGGATAAAAGAAGCTATAGAATCAGTTCTGGCTCAGACTTATACCCCTTATGAGATAATAGTGGTAGACGATGGCTCCTCTGATAATACCAGAAAAGCATTAAGTTCATTTCGGTCCAGAATAAGGTACGTGTTTCAGCCAAACTCCGGTCCCTCCAGTGCTCGTAATAAAGGCATTGAACTTTCCAGTGGAGAATGGATAGCCTTTCTGGATTCTGATGACCTGTGGAAACCAAAGAAATTGGAAAAACAAATGCAAGCATTACAGGAACAGTCTCATTTTAAAATATGTTATACAGAAGAAATATGGATAAGAAATGGCAAATTTGTCAACCCCCGCAAAAAACATACCAAATATTCCGGATGGATATATCTACATTGTCTACCTCTGTGTATTATCTCCCCTTCCTCGGTTGTAATTCACCGCTCAGTATTTGAAGATGTTGGAAAATTCGACACTTCCCTGCCCGTGGCTGAGGATTATGACCTGTGGCTACGAATTTGCTCAAGATACCCTGTGATGTTACTTCCCCAAAAATTAATTATCAAAAGAGGAGGCCATCAAGACCAGCTGTCAAAAAGTTACTGGGGAATAGACCGCTTTAGAATTATCGCCCTTGAAAAAATGACAAGAGAAAATACTCTCCCTTCCCCGTGGAAAATCGCCACCTTAGAAGAAATTATTAAAAAAGCTACTATTGTTGCTGAAGGCTTCAAAAAAAGAGAAAAATGGGAAGAATACCAACTCTACACTGCAAAGGTTAAAAAAGCCAGAGAGAAAATAGCCTGTCTTTTGTCTAATTATACCGGGGAAAGTTATTCTGTCAAAGAAAAAGTAACTCTAAAAGGAGAACTGCAATGAAAAAAGAAACCCATCCTTTAATAATAGTGGGTGCGGGACCTGCGGGGCTCTCTGCCAGTATCTATGCAAGAAGGGCTGGTATAGACATTCTCGTCCTGGAAAAACTCACCCCTGGAGGACAGATCCTGACTTCAGAAAAGATCGAAAATTACCCGGGTTTCCCCAAGCCTATCTCAACAAATGAGCTTATCTCAAGAATAGTTAAACAGGCTAAAAGTTTTGGAATGGAACTTAAAAATGAAGGAGTTGAAAGAGTAGAATTAAATAGTGAAGAAAAAAAGCTTTATACTGACTTTGAAAATACTTACAAAAGCTTTTCTGTTATAATAGCAACAGGAACTCAACCCACTCCTCTCGGGGTTCCTGGAGAGGAAGAATTCAAAGGAAGGGGAGTAAGTTACTGTGCAACCTGTGATGCTCCTTTCTTTAAAGATCAGGTGGTTGTAGTGGTAGGGGGAGGTAATACTGCAGCTGAAGAAGCTGTTTATCTTAGCAGATTTGCTAAAAAAATATACCTCCTTCATAGAAGAGATAAGCTTCGGGCAGAAAAAATTTTGCAGGAAAGAATATTCAAAAATGAAAAAATTGAAGTGCTATGGAGCACTACAGTTGAAAGAATTTATGGTAAACAGCAGGTAGAAGGAGCTGTAATAAAGGAGCTAAAAACAGGTAAGGTAAAAGAACTTGCCTGCAGTGGTGTCTTTATATATGTGGGTACAAAACCCAATAGCGAATTTATTAAAGACTGGATAAAGACAGACGATAGAGGATTTATCTTAACCGATGAGAAGTTTGAGACCAATATCCCGGGTGTGTTTGCCTGCGGCGATGTCAGAGCCAACCTGATAAAACAGGTAGTAGTAGCCTGTGCCGAGGGAGCTCAAGCTGCTTTTATGGCAAACAAATATCTCGAAAATAAGGGGATTATTTGACAAAATTACCTTTGCTGATAAAAATAAAAAGGGAAAAACAATGAAGAAAAATACAGGTTACTTATTAGGAGTCCTGGTAGTTTTTGTTTTGTGTTATAGCGCTCAAGCTTCTTATTTAAGAGTGAAGGACACCGGCTTTACCAGACTTCCGGTTAACGCAAGAACCCTGGGAATGGGAGGAGCCTTCGTTGCAGTGGCTAATGACTATAGTGCCTGCTATTACAATCCTGCTGGACTGGTTAACCTCACCACGCGTCAGGTTGGTTCTATGTACACCGATCTTTATGGACTTGGTCTTTTAAGCCACAGCTTTCTTAGCTTTGCTGAACCAGACACAGGAATGGGTAGTGGAGGAATAAGCTGGAGTCACCTTTCAGCCAATCTTGAACCAGAGCAATGGGTATACGATATGTGGATTTATTCGTATGCTAATTACATTAATAAGGAAGGCTTACCTTTAAATAGCTGGGGTATAAATGCCAAGTATATAAGAGAAGATACCCCGTATGAGAATGCCTCAGGTTACAGCTTTGATATTGGGTACCTGAGGAAAGATGAAAAAGTCTCACTTGGCATCTGCATCCAAGATGTCATCTCCAGAATAGATTGGGAAACAGGTCGTACAGAAGCTCTTCCCGTGAACGTTGTCACAGGCATAGCCTGCAGTTTAAACAAAAATGCTTTAATTGCTCTTGATATAGATTCCTCTCTTCAGAATTTACTCTGTAGTATCCGGATAGGAGGAGAATGGAAGATTAAGAATCGTATTTTTTTGAGAGGTGGATTTTTCCAAAAGTTTCAGGAAGGGGAAAGTTTAAACCTCTCTGCGGGTGTTGGATTTAAAGCAAACTTTAATCCCACCACTACCCTCTCTTTCGACTATGCCTTTACTTCCTCCTCACAGCTATCTGCGAGTCATTATCTTTCTTTTTCCTTTAATTTTTAAAGGGGAATAA
>JAGGZA010000065.1 GCA_021162265.1 Candidatus Aerophobota bacterium
GAGAAAAACTTGAATCTTCTGGTTCTATCTTTCAATCCACAATGGACACCGAGGTTATTGTTCATCTTTTTACAAAATTTAACAAGTCCCTGGGAAGAAAAAAAGCAGTGGTTGAGGCTTTAAGACGCGTCAAAGGAGCCTACTCTCTTCTTATACTCTTCAACGATACTCTCATTGGAGCAAGAGATCCTCTTGGGTTCAGACCCCTTGTGCTGGGTTCTCTCGGATCAAGCTATCTTTTTGCCTCGGAGACCTGTGCCTTTGACCTTGTTGGAGCAAGATATATAAGAGAGGTAAAACCTGGAGAAATGATAGTTATTGATAAAAAAGGAGTGAAATCGTATACCATACAGAAATCAAAAAAACTTTCTCAGTGCATATTTGAACATATATATTTTGCTCGTCCCGACAGCATAGTATTCGGAGAAACTGTCCATAAGGTCAGAGAAAAAATGGGCAGAGTTCTTGCAAGAGAACATCCGGCTAAGGCAGACCTTGTAATACCTGTCCCCGATTCGGGAATCTCAGCAGCGCTTGGATACGCACGAGAAAGTAAAATACCCTATGGAACAGGCCTTACCCGAAACCACTATGTCGGCAGAACCTTTATTCAACCTCTTCAATTCATAAGAGATATGGAGGTAAGAATAAAATTAAACCCCATAAAAGAGGTACTTAAAGGGAAAAGGGTGGTGCTGGTGGATGACTCAATTGTCAGAGGAACAACCAGCAAAAAGATAATAGGAATCTTGCGAGAGGCGGGAGTGAAGGAAATTCACTTTAGAATCAGTTCTCCTCCCATAAGATTTCCCTGTTTTTTTGGAATTGATACTCCTGTTAGAAAGGAGCTTATAGCATCAACTCACAGCGTGGAGCAAATAAAAGAAAAAGTTGGGGCTGATTCTCTTGGTTATCTTTCTCTTGAAGGACTTTTAAGTTGTGTAAAAAATCCCGATAATTTCTGCACGGCCTGTTTCAATGGAAAGTACTCACTAAAGGTCAAACCTCAAACCAAGTATATCTTTGAAAAAAGGGGAGCCTCTCAGAATCATCTCCTCACCAGAAAAGGAAGGGAGCACCGGTTAAAATAGCACTTAACTTAATCAAAGCATAAAAAAGATAATTAAGAAGACCACCCATCAATAAAACGATAATTATAATAAAACCAAACGGCTCAATTTGAGACATACGAAAGCTTAAATTTTCAGGAAGAACTCCGGAAAGGATACGTGAACCATCAAGAGGAGGTATCGGGATAAGATTAAAAAAGGCAAGGAAAAGGTTTATGGTGGTCCCATAAAACAGGATAACTCCTGCCAGACTACCAGGTATACCAAAAAGGCGATAAATAATAGCCAGAAAAAAAGCTATAAGAAAATTAGTTGCAGGTCCTGCTAAGGCAACCCATATCATATCCTTTTTAGGATTGTTTAAATTCTGCGGATTTACAGGAACAGGCTTTGCCCACCCGAATATGGGAACAGATACCCCAAACAGGTTCATTATAATCATAATTCCGGGCAAAATTATAGTACCCATAAAATCTATGTGAGGAAGGGGATTAAGGGTTATCCTCCCCATAATTCTTGCCGTAGAATCTCCATGTCTTTCAGCTACAATTCCATGAGCAACCTCGTGAAAAATAATAGAAAAAAACAGTATTACTGCAATAAAGAAAAGAACAATAGCTCTCATTCACTTTCTCCTCAATAAAAAATTTTTTCTAATAAAATCAATTTCCTCTTCCCTGGTCTTTATGCTTCCATCAAGCTTGGCTTTTTTCGCTTCCTCAAGTATACGAGAAAACTCAGGCGAAGGACGATAACCCATCTTTTTCAGGTCATTCCCGCTTATCTCAAGTGTAACCTTCTGCAAGGAAGAAAGATATAAAATAACTCTCTTTTTAACCAGCTTGCTTTCTGTCCCTGCCATTGCTATAATAAGAGCTTCCCTGGGATAAGACTTAAGAAAAAAATAAATGGAACTTGGCTTTATTTTTGGAACTTTTAATTTTTTCACTATCTCCCGCCACCCTCTGCAACTTACAAAAAGGGTTTCTCTCTCCTCCCGTGTGAAACTATACCTCTGGGAAAAGCTCTCTATCTGCTGTCTTTCCGCTCCATCTAAAAGCAGGGCAAGCCTTGTTAGCCATCTTCTACTTCTTTCCCCCGTCAAAACCTCATAGGTAGCAATGGCATCTACCAGCCTATCCAGGATTTTCTCCTTAAACAGAGTTAAGCTAATTCCAGGGTGGATAAGCTTTAAAATACCCAGCTGCTCCATTCTACGAATATTCTTATCGGGTCTGTCCTCTTCCAGTATCTGAATTAATTCTTCTTTTATTCGCTTGCCACTTACATATTGAAAAATGTTTTCCCTCACTGCTTCTTTAATTAAATTCTCTGTATCTTTATCAATCTTAAACCCATATCTTTGTTCAAACCTTACAGCACGAAATATTCTTGTGGGGTCGTCTATGAAGCTTTTAGGATGCAAAACCCTCACTCTTGAAGCCTCAAGGTCCTTCTTGCCACCAAAAAAATCAATTAGCCTGCCAAAATCAGGAGGATTAATGCTTATAGCCATTGCATTAACTGTAAAATCTCTTCTAAAAAGGTCTTCCCTCAGAGGAGCTCTTTCAATTCTGGGTAAGGCTGCAGGGCGAGGATAAAATTCGCGACGCGAGGTAGCTATATCAAACTTAAAACCTTCACGTAAATCAAGGGTAGCAGTGCCAAACTCCGGATGGACCGTGAGCCTGGCTTTAAGTTTTTGAGCAAGATTCTTAGCAAAGGCAATCCCATCTCCCTCAACTAAAAGATCAATATCAAAATTCTCATTCCCAAGAAGCAAATCTCTGACAAAACCTCCCACTATAAAAACCAAAAAACCCATAGTACGGGCAACCTCTCCTGCCTGCTGGAGAATACCCATAACTTCAGGGGGGACCTTCTTTTTTAAAAGGGGTGCTAAATTCTCACAAGGAGAAATAGAACCTGAATGAAAAGCATTAAAGATATCAAAACTCGTTATAATACCCTGAAATTCCTGCCCTTTAAAGACGAAAAGCCAGGG
Organism: Candidatus Aerophobota bacterium; assembly: GCA_021162265.1. Classification (GTDB taxonomy): domain Bacteria; phylum Aerophobota; class Aerophobia; order Aerophobales; family B3-G15; genus CBFDTW01. The sequence continues at coordinate 3,076 of JAGGZA010000065.1, forward strand.
TGTTTCTTCTTCCATCATTATCTGCTCTGCTCTCTTTAAAGAAATAGAGGGTGAAATTGATGTGAATTTTTTAGAGTAATAACCTTTAATTAAAGTGGAGGCAGAACTGCGCTTAATTATAAACTCAACCCGAGGCCTGGAGATTGCTCCAACTATTTTACCCTTCTCCCTGACGGGCAGGGCATCAAGTTTTCCTCTATCTAAAATTTCTTTTACCTCTCCTGCAGTTACCTCAGGAGAAACCATTTTTACAGAAGACCGCATCACTTTTTCCACTGTAGGGTAGGGACGAATTTTCTCCCGTAGAATTTTTTGAATTCTTTTTTCTACGCTTTTTAAATCAACATTTTTTAAAACAGCCGAGGCTGCAAGACTATGCCCACCTCCTCCCATAAAAGACAAAATCTCATCAACATCAACAAAGGGTAAACGAGAGCGAGCCATTACATAAACTTTATCCTTAGAACCAATCACAGCAAAAACTACATCAGGATTTTTTAAATCAATAAACTTATGTAAAGGAGATGAAAGACCTCCAACAAAATCATCCACTCTTGTGGTTATCATCACAATCTCCACTCCATTTACAAAGATAACTTTTGCCTTTTCTATAAAATCTTTCAACAGGATATACTGTTTTTCTGTTAAACCACGATTTAAGAAATTGGAGATAAACTCAAGCTTTGCTCCCCTTTCCAAAAGATAAGCTACTGCTTGAAGGTCAAAAGAAGTGGTGGAAGAAAAACTAAGAGAGCCTGTGTCTTCATAAATACCCAATGTAAACAAGGTTGCTTCAAAGGGAGTAATTGAGATATTTTTCTTTTTAATTAAATCCACCATAATACTTGTTGCGGCACCAACCTCCCTGCAAATCTCTAAATCCCCCTTAATCTCTCCAGGATGAGAAGGATGATGGTCATAAATGTGGATTTCTACTTTCTTTTCCTCTACAAGTTTACCCAGTATCCCTATCCTGCTAACCCACCTTGTATCAACCAGAATAAGCCTTTTAACTTCTTTAATCCTCTCCGGCTCAAACCTCTCAGCAGGAATCATCCATCCGTAAAGATGCATAAAATCTCTCACTTCTTGAGAAGGAGAGGGAGAAATGTAAATTTTAGCCCCAGGATATAGCTTAACTGCTGCTACCATAGAGGCAAGACCATCAAAATCACAACCAGTGTGAGTAGTTATTACCTCCATTTTACTCCTTTAAGCTCTTGGATGGTACTTTTTATAAACCTTTGTTAATCTTTCCTGGGTAATATGTGTGTATATCTGAGTAGTTGAAATATTCACATGACCTAAAAGCTCCTGAACAGACCTCAAATCAGCCTCTCCTGAGAGAAGGTGGGTGGCAAAGGAATGCCTTAAAGTATGAGGAGAAATTTCCTTATTTATCCCTGCTACCTTAGTGTATTTTTTTATCATCTTCCAGCAGGACTGACGAGAAATCCTCTTTCCATAACGGTTACAAAAAAGAGGAGAGTTTCTCTCAATTTTTCCTCTTTCTCTTAAATATTTAGATATCCACTTTAGAGCTTTTCTTCCCAGGGGAACCATCCTCTCGCGAGAGCCCTTTCCCCTTACCTTTAGCCATCCTGAACTTAAATTTAAATCTTCCCTGTTTAAACCCACAAGTTCGGAGATTCGCAAGCCTCCGGCATAAAGACATTCCAAAATAGCCTTATCCCTTATACTTAAAGTGGAATTACAAGATGGGGCTTCTAACAGCTTTTCCACTTCCTTTATTGAAAGGTACGCAGGTATTTTTCTACCTCGCCGAGGAGAGACAACATCCTGCGCCGGATTCTCATTAATATCCCCCTCTGCTGTTAAAAAACGATAAAACATTCTTATTGCCGATAGCTTTCTTGCAATAGAGGATGGTGATAACCCCTTATCTTTTCTTAAAAAATTTGCATATTCTCCTATAACGAGGGAGGGAACTTCAAACTTCTCGGATTTAAGCCACTTCCTAAACTGCTCAATATCAACTCTATAAGAGGAGATAGTATTAGGAGAAAGGCCTCTTTCCACATAAAGATAGTCAAGGAAACCATCAATTTGACTGCGAGGCAAATTCCCACCCCTGTCTTAAACAATTTTCGTTAAGCTCAAGAAGAGAAAATTTATCAGGAGATAAAACCTCTTTCAAAGATAAAATAAGACTTTCAAGAGAAACTACCCTTGAAATACAAGCCCATACTCCAAGAGCTACCATATTTGCTGCCCGGGAATTGCCCAGGTTCTGCGCTATACTATTAGCAGGAACCTTAATTACCTCAATTCCTTCTCGTTTTATATCCTCCCCTGTAAGCGAGGTATTAACAACAACGTAACCTCTTTCTCTTATACGAGGCAAAAACCTTTTAAGAGCAGGATAACTCATCAATATCCCGCTTTGAGGATGAGAAATAATTGGCGAAGGAATCATTGAATCAGAGACTATCACTGTACAGTTGGCTGCTCCTCCCCTCATTTCAGCACCATAAGAGGGGTAATAAACAACTTCCCTGCCCTCTTTCAACCCTGCGTAAGCAAGAAGCTTTCCGGAAAATATTACTCCCTGCCCACCAAATCCTGCTATTACTACCTCAGTATACAACTTTTCCTCTTCACTGTACTTTTTCAATGACACTTAAAGCAAGCTCCCTACCTTCCTGAATAATTCTTTCAAGTTGAGCTTTTTTTGGAGCCTCTGCATAAACTCTAACCTTCGGTTCAGTGCCTGAAGGTCTTATTAAAAGCCAGCTTTCATCTTCCATAATAAACTTTACACCATCAATAGTTATAGTTTCTCTTAAAGGAATACCTCCCAGTGCAGCAGGAGGATTTGACACAAGCTCTTTAACCATTTTTTCCTTATCCATACCCTCTTTTTCAAAATCCACTCTCTTAAAAAAGGAACTGCCAAATTTCTTCTCCATTTCATCTAAAATTCTGGACAAAGGTTTTCCCTTCTTTGCTATCATTTCAATAAAAAGAAGAGCCGATAAAATGCCATCTCTTTCTGGAAGATGGCCCCTGTAACCATAACCTCCACTTTCCTCTCCCCCAAACATAACTTCTTCTTTTAACATTTTCTCAGCAATATACTTGAACCCAACAGGTGTCTGCTCCCAGGAAAGACCAAACTTTCGAGATATCCTCTCTGGCTGATACCCAAGGGAAACTGTCTTCATAACCTTCCCCTTCATCTCTCTTTCCTCAACAAGGTACAAAAGCAGAAGAGAGAAAACCTGCAGGGGGGAAAGATACCTCCCTCTATCATCCACAACTCCCACTCTATCAGCGTCTCCATCGGTGGCAATACCCAGATCAGCCCCTCTTTTTTTAACCTCTTCCTTCAACTCTTCCAGATTATCTTCAATAGGTTCTGGATTTATGCCTCCAAAACCAGGATTAGGCTTGGGATGAATTGTAAAAACCTCGCAGGTGGAATTTTCCAGAATTCTTTCGGGAAGCCCTGTTCCCACACCATACATTGAATCGTAAACCACCTTAAGAGATGCTCCATTTATACAATCCATATCTAAAAACGAGGTTACTTTTTCCAGATAGGAGGGTAAAAGGTCAACCTTTGCAGCAAGGCCACTTCTTTCAGCTTCTTCCCAGGATGTAACTTTAACCGGACTTTTATCCAGCATGGATTCAATTTTTCCTGTGATATCAGGAGTAGCGGAACACCCGGCAGAACTTTTAATTTTTATACCATTAAATCTGGGGGGATTATGGGAAGCGGTAATCATTATCCCCCCTAATAATTTCCTGTTTAACACTGTAAAGGATACAGCCTGAGTAGGAACATCACTCTGAGAAAGCAGCACGGGAATGCCATTCCCGGTTAGAACCTGCGCTACTTTTATAGCAAATTCAGAGGAGAGAAAGCGAGTATCATAACCTATAACAATACCTTTTCCTTTTTCTTCCTGCGTTTTATAGTAATCAGCAATTGCTTGAGCTACTTTTTCAACTCTTTCAAAAGTAAAATCATCAGCAATAACTCCTCTCCATCCATCTGTCCCAAATTTTATCTCTTTCATTGCTCTCCCCCTAATTTTCTTAGGTTTTGGTTTTAAATACTATCAAAAAAAGAGCAAATGTCAAAGTTTTGACTGAAAAAAATAAACTGCTATTTTATAAAAAGAGGTGTCAAATGGATGCCGTAGGTCTTGGTGCTTTAAACCTTGATATCATATATAAAGTTAACTTTGAGGAGTTTACTTTAATAAAAAAAGGAGTAGAGAGAAAAATAGATAAAGAAGAGCTTCCCTTTTTAAAAAAATTTTTAAAAGAAAAAGCACAGTTTGTAACTAAAAGTGGAGGAGGGTCAGCTGCTAACACCATCTATGCTCTTTCCAGGATGGGTTTTTCCTGTGGATTTGTGGGTAAAGTTGGCAAAGATGAGGAAGGAGACTTCCTCCTCCAGGAATTAAAAGAGGCAAAAATTGATACAAGCAGAGTGCTGAGAGAGGGACAAACGGGTACCTGTTTTATTCTCATTGATGAAAAAGGAGAAAGAAGTGTGTTTGTTTTGCCCGGTACAAATGATACTTTGCTTTTCTCTGAGATAGATATAAATTACATAAACAGAGCGAAGATTCTACACACAGCTTCTTTCATAGGCGACACCTCTTACAAAACCCAGAAGGAAACTATTTTAAGGGCAAAGTCCCTGTTAAGCTTTGACCCGGGAGAACCTCATGCAGCAAGAGGATGGGAAGAACTTTTTCCTATTATGCGAAAAACCCATATCCTTTTTTCCACTAAAAAGGAGATCGAACTCATCACCGGCAAAAACCTCAAAGAGGGTTCTTTTAAAATTAAAGAATGTGGTGCAAAGGTGGTTGTTTGTAAATTAGGAGAAAATGGTTCTCTTATAATAAACGGGGGAAGGGAAGTTTTTATTCCTGCACAAAAGGTGAAAAGCATTGACACAACAGGAGCAGGTGATGTTTATGCAGCTGGTTTCCTTGCTGGATTTTTAAACAATTTAACTCTTAAAGATTGTGGGGTAGCTGGAACACTGGCTGCTGCCCTTAGTGTAACCGGATATGGAAGGGAAAGATATCCGGGAAAAAACTTTCTGGAAAGTGTCCTTAAAAAATTAAGAGAAAAAAATGCCTTTTGAAATCGGTTGGTTCTCTACAGGGAAAGATAGACAGGCCTTAAAACTTCTTGAAGAAACCTTTGAAGCTATAAGAGGGGGAAAGATAAAGGAGCTTCAGATAAGCTATGTTTTTTGCAACAGAGAGGAGGGAGAAAATAGAGAAAGCGATGAATTCATAAATTTTGTCAAAAAGATAAGTATCCCAATTATATGTTTTTCTTCCAGAAAATTCAAACCTGAGTTGAGAAAAAAAGCACTAAGTGAAGCAAGGAAAAATAACTTTCAACCCATAAATAGCTGGAGGATTCTCTATGATGATAGAATAATTGAAATGATTAAAGATAAGAAGACAAAGGTGATTTTTCTTGCAGGGTATATGCTTATTCTGGGAGAAAAACTCTGCAGAGAATTTACCATACTAAACCTTCACCCTGCTCTTCCTGAAGGTCCCAGGGGAACGTGGCAGGAAGTTATATGGCAACTTATAAAAAAAAGGGCAACCAAAACTGGCATAATGATTCATAGGGTTACTCCTGAACTTGATGCGGGTCCTGCTTTTACCTATTGCGAGTTTCCTTTAAAAGGAAAAAAGTTTGATCCCCTGTGGAAAAGGATGGAAAAAAAATTAAATGATAAAACACTGCATCAAATAAAAAAAGAGGAAGGGGAAAGAGAACCTCTTTTTATGGCAATAAGACAGGAGCAAAAAAAGAGAGAAATACCTCTTGTCCTATCTACCTTAAAGCTCCTTGCAGAAAGAAAATTAAACCCCGAAACAATAAAAAAGCCAATTTTTCTTAAGGTATAGAAAAAGTGAGAATTTTATGTATAGACTGCGAGGGACCTATAACTCTTAATGACAATGCCTTTGAAATATGTAAAAATTTTCTACCTGAAGGAGAAAATTTTTTTAAAGTCATCAGCAGCTTTGATGATTACCTTGCTGATGTTGTAAAGAAAAAAAATTATGTTGCAGGAACAACGCTTAAATTATTAACTCCTTTCCTCAAGGCTATGGGGCTAACCAATAAAAAAATCAAAGAATATTCAAAGAGGAGTATAAGATTTGTTCCGGGAGCAAAGGAAATGATGGAAGCTCTCAAATCTCAAATGAAGGTATTTATAGTAAGTACAAGCTATACTCCTTATATTCAGGCTCTTTGTGAGATAATAGATTTTCCTCTAAAAAATACTTTCTCTACCTCTCTCGATCTTGATGAGGATAATTTATCCAGGGATGAAAGAAAAACAATGATTGACCTTTATAAAGAAATAAAGGGGATTTTTCTCCCTCCTCCAGCAGGAAGAAAAAACATCAGTCTGGAGATAAAGAAGAAAATACATAATCTTGAAAGAATATTTTTTGAGAAAATTCCATCAATGGACTGTGGAAAAATTATGGAAAAAGTAAATCCTGTAGGGGGAGAGGAAAAGAAAAAGGCAGTTGAAAAATCATTAAGTAAAGTTAAAGCAAATCCAGAGGATGTAATTTATGTGGGAGATAGCATAACCGACGCAGAAGCTCTTAAATTTGTAAGGGAAAAGGGAGGGATATCCCTATCATTTAACGGAAACATCTATGCCCTGAGAGAGGCAGAATTTGCCTGCATTTCTTTGCATTCCTTCCCTCTTTTTCTTATAATAAAAGAGTTTAATGAAAAGGGAGGCGGTATTGTTTCTGAAATAGCCTCTACATGGCCTTACTCTCTGAAAGAAGAAAGGGAGAAGGTAAACCATCTTGCGCCTGAAAGCATATTTGCCAAAATTAGAGAAGACAACTTTTCCCTGCTTGCTGAAAAAAGTGAAAAAACAAGAAAGAAACTCAGGGGAGAAATTATAGGCACTCTTGGATGAAAGGAACTTATGCTCTTTTAATAGAAGTTAAAAAAAATATAGACATAAGGATTGGAAAGCTGGGAAGATTTAAAATTTCAAAGGGTAATTACATATATGTAGGTTCAGGGAAAAATAACCTGGAAAAGAGGATTGAAAGACATCTTAGAAGGGAGAAAAGAAAGTTCTGGCATATTGATTATCTTTTAGGGGCGCCAGGAGTAAAAGTTAAAAACTTCTGGGTAAAGGAAAGAGAAGAAGAATGCCTTCTGGCAAGAAAGATAGCTTCAAGCAAAATGTTTAAAATACCCGTTCCTGGATTTGGCTCAAGCGACTGCAAATGCAAAGCGCATCTTTTCTTAATTCTAAAAGAGGGAGGGGAAGAAGAAATTTTACGCCAGAGTAATTTTCTGAAAAACCCCTGAAAAACAACAACTTCCAAGGAGGAAAACCATAGTTAAAGCCAAGATAGAAATAGACGCAACAAGATGCAAGGGGTGCGGCTATTGTGTCCAGTTCTGTCCCCATAATCTCATTTACCTTGATACAAATTTTAACTCCAGGGGATACCATCCCGCAGTCTTTAATGAGGAAAAATCCTTTCTCTGCACAGGTTGCGGTATATGCGCTCTTGTCTGTCCTGATACGGCAATAACAGTTTATAAGAAAAAAAGGGAGGAGAGATGATACGATATCTTGTGGGAATTTTAAAAGAAAAAAACCCCTCTTATGTTGTCCTGGAAAGAAGTGGAATTGGGTTCAAGATAAATATACCTCTTTCTATCTTTGACCAGTTTCCTCCCTTAGGAGAAAAAACAAAGATATACACTTACCTGGATGTAAAGGAAAACGAGCTATCTCTTTACGGATTTTTAAAGAAGGAAGATAGAGACTTTTTCATAAATCTTATATCCCTTTCTAAAATAGGACCTCGCTCTGCTTTGAGAATGCTTTCAAGAATTACTCCTTCTCAATTTAAAAAAGCCGTCTTAGAGAAAGACCTTGCCAGATTAACAAAAACCCCGGGGATTGGGGGAAAAACAGCCCAAAGAATAATCCTTGAATTAGGAGAGGTTGTAGAGGGTAAAATCCCTTTGCTGGAGGAAGACAAAAATGTCCAGGATGGCGTAGCTGCACTTATTTCTCTTGGTTATACAAAATCCCAGGCTCAGGAAGCTATTAAAAAAGCCATTAAAAAAGACAAAAAGATAGAAGAAAATCTAACTGCCCTTATTAAGGAGGCTCTAAAGTATGTATAAAGAGGAAGGAACCATAACCACCCCCAGATTTCAGAAAGAAGATAAAAACTTTGAAAATATCCTCCGTCCCTTAAAAATGAAAGATTTTGTGGGGCAGGAAAAGGTAAAGGAGAAACTGGATATATTCATAAGGGCAGCTCGCAAAAGGGGTGATTCCCTTGACCATACTCTTCTTTATGGACCGCCAGGATTGGGCAAAACCACTCTTGCCCATATTATCGCCCATGAGATGGGGAAAAATATCTATTCAACAAGTGGTTCCGCTATTGATAGACCGGGAGACCTTGCTAAAATCCTAACCAATACCCAGCTTAATAATGGAGACATTCTGTTTATAGACGAGATTCATCGCCTCCACCCTCAGGTGGAAGAAGTACTTTATTCGGCCATGGAAGACTTTAAGGTAGATATAATCCTGGGAAAAGGAGCCAGCACCCGTTCTGTAAAAATTCCCCTTCCTCGCTTTACTCTTGTAGGAGCAACAACCAGAGCTGGACTTCTCACCTCACCCTTACGTAACAGGTTCGGGGTAATAAACCATCTTGACTTTTACAATGAAGAGGAACTTTTTTCCATTGTGCTTCGTTCCTCCCAAATTCTGGGAATCAAAATAAAGGAAGAAGGGGCAAGAGAAATAGCTAAAAGGTCCAGAGGAACACCAAGAATCGCCAACCGCATACTCCGAAGGGTAAGAGACTATGCACAGATAAAGGGCAGGGGAATCATAACGGAGGATATCGCAAAAAGAGCCTTAGCCATTCTCGAAATTGATGAAAAAGGACTTGACCCTATGGATAGAAAGATACTTGAAGCAATTCTGTACAAATTTGGGGGAGGTCCTGTGGGAATTAAAACCCTGGCGATGGCTGTAAATGAGGAACCAGACACTATAGAAGAGGTTTACGAACCTTACCTTATACGAGAAGGATTCATAAACCGTACTCCCAGAGGAAGAGTTGCCACTTATCTCCTTTATGAGTATTTAAAACAACCCCCTCCTTCCTCTCTACAACAAACTCTTCCTTTCTAAGAAACCCCTGAAGGTTTTTTATTCCTGCCTGAGAGCTTCTTGATTAAAGGGATAATTACCAATAAGATTCCGTAGCTTAAAATTGATAGCAAACTTGCCAGTATTAAAGTTCCCAGAAAAAGAGATTTGCTTATCTTGAGAAGTTCTCCTAAATTTAATATTTTCCAGGAAAAAGTTATAGGAGAAGCTCTTAAAATAAAATTGCCAAGGTAAGTACCCCAGAGCATAAAAAATGGAGTAGTTAAAGGATTGGATATAAGGGTCCCCAGAAAAGCGGTGAGTCTATTTGCCTTTAAAACAACAGCCATCGGGATAGAAAACAAAGCAGCAAGACCAAACGTGGGCAGTACCCCCCAGAAAACACCAATGGCAAATCCTCTTGCCAGTTTTTCCGGGGAATCATTGGCTAATACTGCCTTCTTCAGCAATACTTTTATTCTTTTCCAGTAACCTTTCCTGGAAGGGGCTTTATTTCTGGTCATAATGAGTTTCCCAAGTTATATTGTAACTATTATCCTGAAAAAAACAAGTTATCATAATCTTATCGTAGCCGGGATATTTGCCCGGGATTCCTTGACTTTTAAGCTGATTCCCTTTATAATTCAAAAAAAGACATTTTGTAAAGGAGCTAAATGACCTTTCAACAAATAATATTAACTCTTCATACATTCTGGCAAAAGCAAGGGTGCCTTCTCTGGCAGCCCTACGATGTGGAAAAGGGCGCCGGGACTTTTAACCCTGCAACTTTTCTGAGAGTACTTGACCCGGCTCCCTGGAAAGTCGCATATGTAGAGCCTTCCAGAAGACCAGCAGATGGACGATACGGGCAAAATCCAAATCGGTTGCGCCTCCATTATCAGTATCAGGTAATCATAAAACCTCCCCCGGAGGATATTCAGCAAATTTACCTAAACTCTTTAAAGGAACTCGGAATAAATCCTCTAAAGCATGATATAAAGTTTCTTGAAGATAACTGGGAATCTCCAACCCTGGGAGCATGGGGTCTTGGCTGGGAGGTAAGACTTGACGGAATGGAAATAACTCAGTTTACCTATTTTCAACAGGTTGGCGGTATTGACCTTAATCCTGTCTCCGTTGAGCTAACTTATGGGCTTGAGAGAATTGCCATGTGCATCCAGGAAGTTGATAATGTATTTGATATAATGTGGGATTCCAATGTTAAATACGGAGACATACATCTTGAAACTGAAATTCAATATTCTCAATATAACTTTGAGCTTGTAGATATTGGGCAGCAAACAGAGCTTTTTAAAACCTATGAACAGGAAGCTAAAAGACTTATAGAAAAAGGACTTTTTTTTCCGGCTTATGATTATGTATTAAAATGCTCCCATACTTTTAATCTTCTGGACGCAAGGGGGGCTCTTGGAGTGTCTGAAAGAGAAAGATACATAAAGAGAGTAAGGGATATTGCTAAGGGTTGCGCAATGGCTTACCTTTCCTTATGGAAAAGAAAAAATAAATTTCAGGAAGAACCTTCTCCTGCAAAACCTGGAGAATAAGAGGTAACTTATGGAAGATGTGGCTATTCTTGAATTGGGGATAGAAGATCTCCCTCCAAGGATGGTAAAATCCACTTTACAACAAATTCAAACTCTAAGCAAGGAACTTCTTGAGAATCAGAGGATAGAATTCAAAAAAATATCTCTCTGGGGAAGTTCCCGAAGAATTATCCTGTGGATAGAAGGAATAAAACCAAGACAAAAAGATATGGTGGAGAAAGAGATAGGTCCACCTAAAAATGTGGTCTATGATACTAAAGGAAAATTAACATCAGCAGGAAAACAATATCTTAAGGCAAAAAAGGCAAGAGAGGAAGAGCTCGGAATAGAAGTCACAGAAAAAGGAGAATATGTATACATTAAAAGGTATACCAAAGGAGAAAAAACTATCAGGGTTCTCCCTTCTCTTTTCCAGGAAATTATAAAAAACATTCACTTTGCAAAACCTATGAGATGGGGAAAGGAAAATTTCTACTTTGGACGTCCCCTCCGCTATATTTTTTCGATGTTAGGAAAAGACTGTATTGAATTTGAAATTGGCGGTATCAAATCGGGAAGGAAGACAAGAGGTCACAGATATCTTTTCCCCAGGTGGATTGAAGTTACCAGCGCTCAAAGTTATCCAGAGGTAATCCGCAAAGCAAAAGTAATCCTTGATCCTGAGGAAAGAAGAAAAATAATTCTTAGAAGTATCTCGAAAATAATCTCCATAATTAAGAGGAAGGGATATCCTGAGGCAAAGCTTGTTGAAGACGAAGAACTCCTGGAAGAGCTAAGTTATCTTGTTGAATATCCCACTGTATTATGGGGAGAGTTTAATGTCCGATACCTTTCTCTTCCCTCTTTTATCCTTGAAGCTTGCTTACGTGAATACCAGAAACAATTCGCAATCAGTGATGGCAAAAAAGCTCTACCATTTTTTATTGGAGTAAGAGATGGGGGGAAACATAACCTTGAGGAGATAGTTGAAGGAAATAAAAGGGTTATCCATGCCCGTCTTAATGACGCACAGTTCTTCTATCAGGAGGACAAAAAACTTCCTCTTGAAAAAAAAGTTATCGGCTTAAAGGGAATTACTGTCCAGGAAAAACTTGGCAGTTACTATGACAAAACAAAAAGACTTGTTAAACTAAGTGAAAAAATCTCCTCAGAGCTTAAAGTTAAAAAAGAAACAATAAAAAAAATAAAAAGAGCTGCTTATCTCTGTAAGGCTGACATTTTAACAAATATGGGAAGAGAATTCCCCCGGCTTCAGGGAATTCTGGGCAAGGAGTACGCCCTGCATTCAGGAGAGGATCCCGTAGTTGCTCAAGCTATTGAGGAACATAAAAAACCTCGCTTTGCAGGAGATAGTCTTCCCTCAAGTTTGGAAGGAGCAATTTTAGCGATTGTTGATAAAATAGATACTTTAAGTGGAGCGTTCTGGATAGGTTTTGTCCCATCTGGTTCAGAGGACCCCTGGGGACTGCGTAGAGAAGCTCAAGGGGTTGTGGAGATAATTATTGATAAAAAAATTGACATCAGCATAGAAAAACTCTTAAGTGAAAGTATGACGCTTTATGGAGATGATGAAAACGCCAGGCAAAAGCTCGGTGAATTTTTAACAGGTAGAGTACTTAATCTTCTGCGAGAAAGGGGATTAACACCTGACCAGGTTAATGCCTTAATAAAAGCAGGGAAAGACAATTTTACTGACCTCTTTGAAAGGGCAATCACGCTGAAATATATTACTTCTCGCAAAGAATTTAAACAGGAAGGGCTTGCTATAATAAGACTGCTTAATATACTAAAACAGGCAAAGGAGTGGGGAATAAAGGTAACCACAGAGGTTAAAAAAGAAAAACTTAAAGAAAAGGAAGAAATAAATCTATATAAAAAATGGGAGAAAATTAAAAAAGCTGTTGATGGATTTTTCAGTAAAAGGGAATACATAAAAGCCTATGATAAATTATCCTCTCTAAAGGAACCCATTCATATCTTTTTTGATAAAGTTCTGGTAATGAGTAAAGACCCTGAGGTAAAGCTCAATCGTCTTTCTCTACTCCGGGACATTGGCTCCAGATTCCTAAGAATAGCTGATTTCACCAAGCTGCAGATTAAGTAAGATGTAGAATCCCCGTGGTATCTATGTCAAATTTTTCTTCCCGGTCTGGTGTTAATTCTCTCCCTTTATTCCCCACCTTAAAAGATAAAAAGGAGGTTAATATGCCCTTCGTGGGAGTTGAAGCATATAATCCAAAAAGGACACTTTACTTTTTAACAAAACAAAAGAACCTTGTAACAGGTGAGTGGTGCGTCTTTAAATCTCAAGATGGATGGGAAATAGGCAAGATTATATTCTGCGTGGAGAAGGAATTTCCGGGAGAAGGACAGAAGATAAGAAAAGCAACACTCACAGATTTAGAAGAATCAAGAAAGAGAGAGAATATAGCAAAGAAGGCACAGGAGCTTGTTCTTAAAAAGATAGTAGAATATGGACTCCCCATGAGACTCACCTCCACAAGATACCCTCTGGGTAAGAAAAAAATTACATTTTATTACACTGCAAAGGAAAGAGTGGACTTCAGAAAGCTCGTTAAAGATATAGCCAAGGTGTTTAAAGTACACATCCAGATGCAACAAATTGGAGTGAGAGATGAACCTCAAATATTAGGAGGAATAGGTATCTGCGGTAGGCAGGTCTGCTGTGCCAACTTCCTGGGGAAAAATAAGGATAGACTTGAATCTGTGGCTCTTGAGGCAGCACGCATTCAAAATCTGCCTCTTGTGTCCTCGAAAATATCTGGAATATGTGGGAGATTGAGATGTTGCCTTAATTTTGAGTACCACATCTATTCAGAACTGGCAAAGCAATTTCCCGAAATAGGTAGAGAGGTAAAGATAAAGGGAGAAAGGTTTAAAGTGGTGAGCTTGAATTTCCTGACAAGGACTATCACAGTGGAAGACTCTGAAGGAATTAGAAAAACTATAACAAAGGAAATGCTGGAAAAACAGGAAAAATGAAAGCTCTTGCCTTATTTTCCGGGGGGCTGGATAGCATCTTATCGGTATGCATTATGAGAGAGCAGGGAATAAAGGTAGAGGGTGTTTGTTTCACCTCTTTATTTTTTGATGCAGGTAAGGCACAAAGGGCATCACAACATTTAAAACTACCTCTCACAATTATAGACATTACTCAAGAACTTCTTTCTTTAATTAAGTCACCTCCTCATGGCTTTGGGAAAGGGGCTAATCCCTGTATTGATTGCCATATCCTTATGATAAAAACTGCCGGGTCACTTATGAAAAAAAAGGGAGCAAACTTTCTAATCAGTGGAGAGGTGGTAGGAGAAAGACCTAAATCTCAAAGTAGAAAAGCTTTAAAGATAGTAGATGAGGAATCAGGATGGGGAGATTATATTCTACGTCCGCTTACAGCTAAGAATCTTCCTCCAACTATTCCTGAAAAAGAAGGATGGGTAAAGAGAGAAAAACTTTTAGGGATAAAAGGGAGGTCCCGTAAAATACAACTGGAGCTTGCCAGAAATCTCGGCATAAAATATTTCCCCACTCCTGCAGGAGGATGTCTCTTAACAGACCCAAATTTCTCACGAAGAGTGAAGTACATAATTTCCACGGGGAAAATAAATCAAAACGAAATGGAACTTTTAAAAATTGGCAGACACTTCCATTTAAACCATGGGGCAAGGGTTATAATTGGAAGAAATAAAAAGGAAAATTTTAAAATAAAAGAGCTATCCATGCCAGGCGACTTTATTATAATAGTTGAGAAATACCCTGGACCGATGGCTCTTTTTCGAGGAATTTTCAGCTACGAACTAATTTATAAAGCTGCTTCCATCACCGCAAGGTACAGTGATGCCCCTAAAAATAGAAAAGTACAGGTAAGTTACCAGCAAATCCCGGGAGGTAGTGTTAAAAAAATAAGTGTTAAATCTGCATCTGATGAAGATCTGGATAAATTAAGAATAGAGGAGAGTATATGAGACTTTTTGTTTTTGACCTCGACGGAGTAATATACATAGGAAATACACTGTTATCAGGAGTTAAACAGACACTTGAATCTCTTGAAAAAAGAGGGGAGAAAATTTGTTTTTTAAGCAATAACTCGACCCTAAGTAGAAAAGGCTACTGCAAGAAATTAGGTAAATTAGGATTAAAGGTAAGAGAAGAGCAATTATTTACCTCCTCTTATCTTTGCGCTCTTTATTTAAAAAACCACAGAAAAATAACTCCTGAAGAAAAAGTAATGGTAATTGGAGAAAGTGGCATAATCCAGGAATTAAAAAAAGCAAAAATAGACATCTCCCGGAATCCGGAAAAGGTTCGGTATGTTGTGGTGGGTATGGACCGTAAACTTAACTTCCGTAAACTCTGCCTTGCTTACCAGGCAATAATAAAAGGAGCTGAATTTATCGCCACCAATACCGATACAACCTATCCACTGGAAGGGAAAACCATACCGGCCTCAGGTGCTATAGTGAAAGCTCTTGAGGTCTCCACAAAAAAAACTCCTATTGTACTGGGAAAACCATATACCTTTGGTATAAAAACATTACTTAAATCCACGGGTTTTCCCTCTTCTCAGACTATACTTGTGGGAGACAGACTTGAAACGGATATTGCCCTGGGGAATAAAATGGGGATAAAAACGGTCCTTGTTCTTTCAGGTATAAGCTCACGCCAGGAAGTGGAGAAGGCACCTTTCTCCCTTAAGCCTAACTTTGTAATATCTTCACTGCCTGAACTTCTATCTCTTAATATTTAGATTTAGTTGCCCCTCTTCTTTTTTGAGTGGCTCAAGAAATTCCTCTAAGGAGAGCCAGGGAACAATCCGCCTCACCTTTTCTAAAATCTTTTCCTTCTCTTCATCAGTCTTAGTAAGAGAATATTTTATTCTTAACTTGCGTAGTTTCTCTTTACGCTTTCTTCGTTTGACAATGTCTGCCTCAATATGTCTTTTCATAAGCTAAATCCACCTCTCTTTTTAGTCTTATTACAGTGATTAATTATAACTACAGCAGTTTAGCCTAATATCGGATGGTAAAATTTTCAAATTCTCCTTTAAATGGCTGCTCTTCAACTTTTATACCAGTTACTACAGCTCCGGGGGGACCCTGACGACACCAATCTATCATCCTGTTAACCGCTTCTATATCCCCCTCTATAACTAACTCCACTTTTCTATCCCATCTATTCCTTACCCATCCCTTAACTCCCAGGGACCTTGCCACATCTCTTGCAGTTGCCCGGAAAAATACTCCCTGAACTTTTCCCTCAACAAGAATATAGACCCTTCTTTCTGCCATCTTGGTTATAATTTTTCTTTTAATTTTCTGTAGGTTTCCTCAAGAGCCTCTGGAATAACTTTGGTATCTGAAAAAAGTGGCATAAAGTTATAATCTCCAACCCATCGAGGGACAATATGCAGATGAATGTGGTCTTCAATTCCTGCTCCTGCTGCTTTCCCTAAATTCATCCCTATATTAAAACCTTCCGGCTGCATAACTTCAGTGAGAAGTTTAACCATCTTATTGAGAAGTTTAATCATTTCTACCCCTTCTTCAAGACTCATCTGCTCCACAGAGGATATATGTCGATAAGGTGCTATCATCAGATGCCCATTATTGTAAGGAAAAGCATTAAGTATTACGAAACAGGTTTTCCCTCTGAGTAAAATGTAGTTTTCTCTATCTTTATTCTCCCCGGGTTTCTTACAGAAGATACATTCGGTACTTCTGTCTTCCTTTATATACTTCAGTCGCCAGGGAGCCCACAGTCTGCGCATTTACACCCCCTGAACTCGGATTTTCCTTTTATAGTAATACATTCCCGGTTCCTTGTCAATCTTGACAGAGAGAGGTGTAGGTTATAAAATGTTAAAGTTCCTAAGACCCTATTTATCCTGTGTATACATCTTGTGCATAAGTTGCAAAACTGTTTTTTCACCGTTAATAGAGGTGGCACGATTAAAAAGTACATTTTCTCTTCTTCCGGTTATATGAGCTTTCAAAGTTATCCACAGTTGTGGATAATCCTGTGATTAACTACCAACAAGGAATAAGAAAAAGTCAAAAATGATAAAAGAAGGAAATCGCTTATGGGAAGAGATTTTAGATGAAATAGGGCAGAAAATCGATCATAAAAGTTTCAATCTATGGATTAAACCTCTTAAATTTAACTCCTTCTCCCAGGATAAGTTGATAGTAAAGGCTCCCAATCAATTTATTAAAGAAAGAGTTGAAGAAAAATATCTTCCCCTGCTCCAGCTAATATTAAATAAATTAACCGGAGAGGATGCCAAGATAGAGCTTGATATTGCAAGCGAGGCAAATAGTTTTTTAATAAAAAAAAGTAATCAAGCTACTCCTGTATATAATAATACCTATCACTCACGTCTTAATCCTCGCTACAACTTCGAAACCTTTGTTGTGGGTAATAATAATAGATTGGCTCATGCTGCGGCTCTTGCTGTAGCTCAATCTCCTTCCGCCATATACAACCCACTTTTTATCTATGGCGATGTGGGATTAGGGAAAACACATCTACTTCAAGCTATCGCTCACTTCATTTTAAAAAATAGACCTGAACTTACCTTTAATTATCTCTCTTCTGAGCAATTTACAAATGAACTTATCAATGCTATAAGGGATGATAAAACTGCTGAGTTTAGAAAAAAACACAGGAGTGCAGATATTTTACTTGTTGATGACATACATTTTTTAGCAGGGAAGGAAAGAACTCAGGAAGAGTTTTTTCATACCTTTAACGCTCTATACGAAGCCCATAAACAGATAGTACTCTCAAGTGATAGACCTCCCACAGATATCCCCACTCTGGAAAAAAGGTTACGCTCTCGCTTTGAATGGGGTTTAATTACCGATATCCAGCCACCCGACCTTGAAACCAGAATTGCTATCTTAAAAAAGAAAGCTGAAGTAGAAAATATCCCTTTGAGCGATGAGGTAGCAAACTTTATAGCTGAACGGGTAAAAACCAATATCAGAAAATTAGAAGGTTGTCTTATGAGGTTAATCGCTTACTCTTCCCTGTACAACATAGAAATTAACGTAGCTTCTGCTAAAGATATACTTAAAGATATTATTTTTCCCAAGGAGTCCAAGTTAATTACACCTGAAGGAATCCAGCAAAGTGTAGCCAAATATTACAAATTAAAAGAAACTCAACTGAGAGGTAAAAAGAGGGTAAAATCAATAGCTTTACCCCGTCAGGTAGCAATGTACCTTTGTAGAGAGTTAACGGACTGCTCTTTCCCGGAAATTGGAGAAAAGTTTGGAGGAAAGGACCATACTACAGTTATGCATGCCTGGAGAAAAATAAAAGAACAGAGAAAGAAAGATAAGAACCTGAATAGAGAAATAGAAGAAATTATCCAGAGGATAACCTCTTAAAAAGATGTTCATACCTGTGTATTGGTGTGTATAAAAAATATAGATTAATTTAAAAAAAGGAAAAAAGTGGAAAACTATGGTAGTTTTCCACCGCTATTTATTTTCTTTATTGTAGATCTGGAGCTTTTTTTAAGCTTTATCCAGATAAGTCACAACCTGTACTATTATGACTACCAGATAAATTCTGAAATAGAGATTAAGAGAAACCACAAGAGTAGTAAAATAAAGGAGAACTATAAATAGACATGGTTAAAGGTATAAAAGCAAAAGATTTTAAAAGAGAAGTATTAAAATCTAGTAAACCAGTCCTTGTAGACTTCTGGGCAGAATGGTGTATACCC
>JAGGZA010000032.1 GCA_021162265.1 Candidatus Aerophobota bacterium
AGTTTAAAAATAATTATATTATTTTAACCCTATATCTTATTTTTCTCTTACTATTAGCAGGAACATCAAGGTAATAAATGATCTTATCTTCTTTTCTTTCGTAATTTACAGGCTCACTATAAAGTATCTCCCATAAACCATAAAAGTGCTCAATTACTTTAATTTTAATGGGGAAAGAGCGCATATTTGAGAAAATCAACCGGTATTCATACTCTCTTGCTATATCTTTACCATAAGCCTTCTTTTCCACAGGGGTAAGTTCAATTTCCTTATAAAAAGTCTGAACCCTGTAACCAGTTATGCCTCTTGCTGATCCAAGATAAATCCATGTCTTTTGACCCGGGAAGAGCTGATTTAATTCTCCTTTACCAAGGTAAATTCTCTCTCCGCCGGGAGTATCCTGATAAATGTACAGAGTCCCTTGAGGAAAACAAAAATTAGAAGATTTACTAAGGGGATTTACAAAGGAAAGTTCCTGCCTAACTTCATCCCCATATTTTTCTCCATCAAAAAGGTATACTCTTTCCACAGGAATTTCAGGGATATAAAAGAGAAGAAAAGTTTTCTTATCATTCCTTAAAAGGTCCACCGGGGTTTTTAAATTATAGATAAATTGCTCTTCGGCTTTCTTAACCACAATATTGGATTGACATTCAACTTTCACCTCACCGGTATCAATATCAACTTCTTCAACCTCTTTTTTATTTTCTACCTTTTTCTCTGCCAAGGGTTCCTCTTCTTCCTTCTGCTTAAATTCTATTGGCTCTCCAAAACACAATTCGGCAGACATCCAGCTTTCTCCCTTTTTATTCTCCACTGTGAGAAAAGAGGATAAACAGATACTTTTCCCCTCAGCATCCAGCTTCATTTGATAGTTTATCTTCCAGGTTATCCCCCTTGTAAGATAACTAACATCTAAATCTTCCTTGCCATCCAGGTTAGATTTCACCTTCCACACAACAGTAGAAGGAGAGGTAAACCTTTGCTCTAAAAGCTGACATCCTTTAATATGAGGATAAATTGACTCTACAATTGCTCCTTCGCTAATAGGCCCAAAAGTAATCCAGTTTATTCCCTTAACAAGGTTAACAATTTTTCTCTGAGTAACAAGAGATAAATCCTGGTTTACAAGAAAGATGGAAGTTTCATCTGCCAGGCTAAAACCCTCAACAAGAAAAGACAAAAAAACAAGAGCCACCCCCGTACATATTATCAATTTTAATATCTTATCCGTTAAAAAATTCTTAAAGCTTACCATTCTATTACCATAGAAGCCCAGGTTAACCCCCCTCCAAAGGAAGCAA
Organism: Candidatus Aerophobota bacterium; assembly: GCA_021162265.1. GTDB lineage: Bacteria > Aerophobota > Aerophobia > Aerophobales > B3-G15 > CBFDTW01. Next base: position 1,305 of record JAGGZA010000032.1, read on the forward strand.
GCAAAATCTTGTCCTTCTTTTTTATTTTTCCCTCATCCAGAGCTTGATCCAGAGCAACAGCTATAGAAGCAGCAGACATATTCCCACACTCATGTAAGTTAACATACACCTTATCCATGGGAAGATTTATTCTTTTTGTTACAGCTTGAATAATTCTTATATTTGCCTGATGAGGAATAAAAAAATCAATGTCCTTATAAGTCAAATTACCCATTTCAAGAACTTTCTCTACTGCTTCAGTCATCACCTTAACTGCTCTCTTAAAAAGCTCGTTTCCCTTCATCTTCATATAGTGCTGGCGTCCTTTAATAGTTTCAATACTTGCTGGCATTCTTGAGCCACCAGCTGGAACTCCTACAAGTTCAGCTCCCCCTCCATCAGCACCAAGATAAATAGAAATTATACCTCCTGTATCATCAGAAGAAGACCTCAGCACAGCAGCTCCTGCTCCATCTGCAAATATAACACAGGTATTTCTATCCTTCCAGTCAATTATCTTAGAAAGAGTCTCGCTGGCAACAACAAGAATTGTCTCGTAAGTACCACTGCTTATAAACTGGTTTGCAACTGATATGCCATATAAAAATCCGGAACAGGCAGCTTCCAGATCAAAAGCAGGTATCCTCCTTGCTCCCAGTTTATCCTGAAGAATGCAAGCAGTTGCTGGAAAAAGCATATCAGGAGTAATGGTAGCTACAATTATCATATCTAATTCTCTGGCAGATATACCAGCTTTCTCCAGAGCTTTTATAGAAGCATGATATGCAAGGTCTGATGCTGCCTCTTCTTTTTTTGCAATATGCCTTCTCTTAATTCCTGTTCTTGTAGATATCCACTCATCAGAAGTATCCACCATCTTTTCCAGGTCTGCATTGGTTATAACCATCTCGGGTATGTAAGAACCAGTACTTATTATTTTAGTCTTTCTACCTTTCATCTTTGCGACCTTTTCTTATTTCTCTTAACGCACTTTCTATTATCTTGTTAACCCCTAAGCGGGAAAACTTGTAACTTGTAATTATTGCATTCTTTATAGCTCTGCTACAGGAAGCTCCATGGGCAACAATGCATATACCATTAACCCCCAAAAGAGGAACTCCTCCATATTCAGCGTAATCTAAAGTTGGCCTTATTCTTCTCAGCCACCTGCTGGCAAAAACATGACCTACACCCCACATACTCTTTTTTATCTCCTCCTCCATAATTGTAAGTGTGGTGGCGGCAAATCCTTCTGCAAATTTAAGAACGATATTCCCAACAAAACCATCACACACAACAACCTCTGCTTTACCACTTGTTATATCCTTGCCTTCTATATTGCCAATAAAGTTCAATGAAGATTTTCTAAGCAGCTTAAAAGCCTGCGTTGCCACCTCATTCCCCTTGTTATCTTCAGAACCTATGTTTAAAAGAGCGACTCGTGGATTTTTTATTCTCAAAACCTTATAGGCATATATACTGCCAAGCAAAGCAAATTGAAAAAGATGATTTGGTTTGCAATCGACATTTGCTCCAGCATCTGTTAAAACCATCTTTTTACCATCAAAGGTAGGAAGTGTCGCTGCAAGACAGGGACGAACAACTCCTTTTAGTTTTCCAAGCTTTACCAGACCCGTAGCCATTATTGCACCAGTATTTCCAGCACTTACAAAAGCCTCTGCTTCGCCTTCTTTTACCAGATCAATCCCCAGAGAAATAGAGGAGTTTTTTTTCTCCTTCAAAGGTGCAAGAGCCGAGTCATCCATACTCACAACTTCAGGTGCCGGGAATATGGAAAAGGGAACGTGCTGAAGATTCATCCTTTCAATTTCGCCCTCAATTCTTTCTTTTTTCCCTATGAGAATTATTTGGATATCGGGGTTTTCTTCTATAGCCATAATGGCTGCTTCAATTACTGTAGATATACCCCTTTCAGCACCCATAGCATCCAAGGCAACCTTCATCTTACTTTTCTTTCTTACCTGTTACTACCTTTACTATTTCTCCCTTATAATAGCCACATTCCGGGCAGGCAAAGTGAGCAAGTTTTGGACTTTTGCATTGAGGGCACAATGTAATTGTTGGAACTTTAATCCTCTGATGTGCCTGTCTATTTTTCTTTCTGGAGTAAGCTGTTTTCTTCTTCGGAACTCCCATTTATTCCTCCCTTGCAATTTTAATTCTGGCATCAATTATCACTCCCCCCTTTTCCCACACCACAAGAGGATTAGCCTCTATCTCCTCTATCCAGGGGATATCCTCGACAAGTTGAGATAACCTCAGTAAAGAATCCTTTATCAACTCAACATCGTATGCCGGCTCATCTCTAAATCCTTTTAAAAGCCTTGAGATTATTCTTGTCTCCTCAATCATCTCTTCTGCTGCTGATGGAGAAAGAGGAATAAGACGGGTAGAAAAATCACGAAACAGTTCTACATACTTACCTCCCATTCCAAATCTTATAAGATGACCAAAAGTTACATCACTTATTGCTCCAATGAGTATCTCTCTGCCTTCCTTAACCATAGGTTGAATAGAAATACCATCTATTCCATCCTCTTTTTTAAGGTATTCCTTGGCATTTTCTACTATTTGGCGAAAAACCTGTGGCACCTCTTCCACTTCTACACCTACCTTTACCCCACCTATATCCGACTTGTGAATTATCGCTGAAGACTCTATTTTCATAACTACAGGAGAACCAACTTTTTCTGCTATCTTAACTGCTTCTTCTACAGTATGAGCAAGGTAATTTTCTACCGTGGGTATGCCATAACTTTTCATTATTTGAAGGGCTTTACTTCCCCCGATCTCCAGATATCCTCTATCTCTCTCACTAATTAAAATCTCCTCTGCTTTAGATTTATCAACCAGAAAAGATATCTTCTCGCCTTCCTTTTTCTCTTTTATTATAGCATAATCTATCATACCTTTTAAAACCCTCGCTGCGCTGGCAGGGTCTTTATAATTAGGTATCTTTGCCTCATGAAGAATAGGGATAGCCGGACTTATTATATCACCCCCCATAAAACAACTCAACACAGGTTTATCTACACCCTTACAAACTTCTCGAACAACCATAGCTGTTTCCCTGGGTCTGGTGGTTGTTTGAGGTGTAACAAGCAAAAGTATGGCATCTACATTAGGATCAGGCAAAACAGTCTCCAGAGCAAACTTAAATCGGTCAGGTGCAGCATCACCAAGTATATCTAAGGGGTTGGAAATAGAACTTGCTGGGGGAAGTTTCTCTTTTAATTTCTCAACTGTCCCCTTATCTAAACTGGCAAGTTCTATGGAGTAATCCTCGCAGGCATCTGTAGCCATAATACCAGCTCCTCCCGCATTAGTAACAAGCAGTACCTTCCTACCCCTGGGAGGCTTCTGACAGGAAAACCCTCTTACCATCTCAAATGCTTCAACTACAGTTTTTGCCCTTATTATACCTATCTCCTTAAACGCTACCTCATAAGCCTCATCTGCTCCAGAAAGTGCCCCTGTGTGTGAGGACGCTGCCTTTCTTCCTGCCTTAGACCTGCCGGATTTTATCATAATGATGGGCTTTTCTTTTATAACCTCTTTCGCAGCGATTATGAATTCCCTGCCTCTTTGAATGCTTTCAAGATATCCCAGAATTACCTCAGTATGAGGGTCATCTTTGAGAAAGGATATAAAATCAACCTCATCAAGATCAGCCTTGTTCCCAAGACTCACAAATTTTGATAAACCCACACCCTCATCCCTGCACTGATCGAGAATTGCACAACCTAAAGCACCTGACTGAGAGATAAATGCTATATTACCTTGAGGAGGATAGGCAGGAGCAAACGAAGCATTTAACTTATGGTGAGTGTCTATTATACCCAAAATGTTGGGTCCCAGAATTCTAACCTTCATCTGCTTTGCTTTTTCGAGAAGTTCCTTCTCTAATTTAGCACCCTCTTTTCCTGCTTCTTTAAATCCAGCTGTAATTACCGCCGCAGCTCCTATTCCCTTTTTTCCACAATCTTCTATTATAGAAGTCACAAACCTGGAAGGAACCACAACAATACAGAGATCAACCTTCTCCGGTATCTCGCTCAATGCCGGATAAACCTTCAACCCATCAAGATAAGTAGATGAGGTCGCTTTCCTGTTAACAGGAAATATCTGTCCTTTAAAATTTGCCCTAACTATATTTTTCAAAACTTGATTCCCCAATTTTTCCTTCTCAAGACTAACCCCTACAATAGCCAGAGAATTAGGGGCGAAAAAATTATCAAGCATCTTTCAACCTCCTTTTCCCTTTAGAAAAAAACTCCGTGCAACTTACGCACGGAGAAGCCTCAATTAATTTTTCTCAGGAAAAAATTATTATAATTAAGTTTCTCCTCTCTGTCAAACAAAATTTTTTAATTTTCAAAAAAACAAAAATTACCCTCCTTTTTACCTGCCTAATGGATTATGTAGGTTAAATTTTACTTCTAATAACCAAATTTTTTCAGGAGTTTTTTTTCCACTACTGAAGGAACAAAGTTTATGGTGCTACCTCCTAATTTGGCAATTTCCTTAATAATAGAGGAGGAAAGATGAGAATATTGCTGACTTGTCATAAAGTAAATTATCTCCAGCTCCGGATTTAACTTTCTATTCATAAGATACATTTGAAATTCGTATTCAAAATCAGAAAGCGCCCTTAGACCCCGGATGATAAATTTTGCCCCCCTTCTTTTTGCATATTGAACCAGAAGTCCCTTAAAACTTTCCACTTCTATTTTTTGTGAAGTAGAAACAGCTTCTTTAATCATCTCCACTCTTTCCTCTGCACTAAAAAGGTAGGGCTTTGCAGGATTAGGATTATCATTTACAGCTATTATCAATTTGTCAAAAAGGGGAACACTCCTTCTTATTATATCTATATGACCATTGGTAATTGGATCAAAGGTACCAGGATATACGGCGACTCTATCCATTTTTCCTCTCTTTAAAGCGAAGGTAATCTCTGATTATTGTCTCATGGTCAAAAGCAATGTCTGAGGGAAGAGAACTTTCAGGAAATACTCTCACCTGAGCTGCATCATCCCCTGGTATTAACTCACCTTCTGCCTTAACTATAAAAACAGTCGTTATAGTGTGAAATCGGGGATCTCTTTTAGGGTTTGAGTATGTATGAAATTGGTAAAGCTCGTACACATCAAGATTCGTCTCTTCTTTTACCTCTCTTTTCACAGCTTCCTCCAGGGATTCTCCGTAATCTACAAATCCTCCCGGTAAAGCCCATCCAGGAGGTGGATTTTTCCTCCTGACAAGCACAATACCGCCTTTATTCTCCACTATAGCATCAACTGTTGGAAAAGGATTTCTATAGATTTTCTCAAAGTCCTGCAGGATTTTCCTGTGAGAGGGAAAAGCTAAAGGAGGGTGACTGGACAAAGAGAAAAACTTGAATTCCTTAACTTCCTTTCCAGGAGAAAAAGTTGAGTCCTTGACAACAACCTCATATCCAATTACTATAACTTCTTTGTATAATTCGCTTCTATCCGAACAAACGCTTATCAATCCCCTTATTTCTCCCCCAACTCCTATTTCTTCCTTAATTTCACGCAGAATAGCCTCTTCAGGACTCTCGTCAACCTCTACAAATCCTCCTGGTAAAGCCCATTTGTTTTCCTGAGGGGGAATAGCCCTCTTCACAAGACCAATCAATCTCTCCCCTGGCTTTGTTAAAACTCCCGCTACAACCGGGGTTGGATTTTGATAATAAATACGACCACATTCTGTACAAACAAGACGTTTTTTTTCCTCTTCTTCAACTACCTTTTCCTCTAATCTTCCCCCACAATAGGGGCAAAATCTTATATCAGTCAATTACCTTTACCCTTAATTTTATCTGAAATTCTTTCCACCACGCTTATACCAGCACCAATTACAAGCAGAATGAACCCTAACCCGATTATTCCTATAAGGAAAGCGAGAAAAAAACCAAAAAGTAACACCCCACCTGTTATCCCTCCTGCTAAAATTGCTATCCAGATAAAAATTGCAATGAGCCTTTCTTTTAATATCTGATTAACTTTCTTCTCCTATCTAAAACTTTTTAATGACACTTTTACCCTCTTTGTTTTCTTTTGCCAGACCAGGGAAACACCTTTTTGCTAACCCTGTTCTTAAGAAAAAACACAGAGTAACCTAAGCCCATTACCGACTACTCTACCTTTTCTAACCATTGGAGAAAAACCTCTTCTCAAAATAGACCCTCTCTTTATTTCTCTTTTCGTAGTTTTTAATCACTTCACTTAGTTTCACATTTTCTGTATCAAGCTTACCCTGTTTCAAATCTTCCCAGAACTTCTGTGTAACCCTTTTTACCTCCTCAGAATATTTGTCCAGGAATTTGGCTGTTTCTCCCATAACTACCTCTTCTTCTCCAGGAAGAGCAGGTTCCAGGTTAAACTTCTCTACAGCCTCCCTTAAAATGTGAGGATTATCTATAATACAGCAAGGAGTGCACTTATTATCTATCTCCAGTTGCTTTTCTCTTATAAATCGAAAAGCCGGATGTTGAATTATATCTTTAAGAGATTTCCCTTTTTGGTAAAAGTCCTTCTCTATATGACCTATGCTAAAGTCAGCAAAAACACAGGGAGTTATCTTCCCATCCGCTCTTATGTGAAAATACTTCCTTGCTCCAGCAATACATCCACCTACCCAGGGACCATCATTCCAGAAATCTCCTATAAATATTGGCTTTTTATTTCTCATACCCCAGACAAAATCTCTCAGACGAACTCTCTGCTCAGGAGTTGGCACTAACTCAATACTTGGATCTCTACCCTTGGGAATATATAGAAAGTACCATCCAAATGACACATCCTGATTTATTATCTCGTCTATAAGTTTCTCCTGTGTAAGAACATCTGCATTTTGCCTTATATAGGTAATACTAAATCCATGAAGCACACCATAAGAGGTGAGGTTCTTCCTGGCATTGTTAATTAGAAGATACATTCCCTCCCCTCTTCTCGCATCAGTCTCCTTTTCAAACCCTTCCTGGCTTATAGCAGGAGCAACATTTCCCAACTTGGCAAGCACTGGAACGATATTTTCTCTACCATAGAGACGTTTGTTCCTCTCAGCTGCTTTTTCTATTCTGTTAAGACAGGCCTGTGCTTTCCTGTCTCCCTTCCCTGCCCTTTCAGAAAGCTCTCTTTCAGCCAGATCTTTATCTATTAGAGACGTGCCATTGGTATAGACCTGGAAATAAATATCAGGGTTGGCACGGAAAAAATCAATTATATTTTTCCCCTTCTCCCTATCATAATAAATAAAGGGTTCTCCACCAGAAATTGTGATAAATCTTATACCTATTTTCCTGGCATCTGATGCTATTTTATTTAAAAGATCGTAACTAAGATAAACTTTTCCTTTGTCTGCATTAGCATAACAACCAGGACAACTAAGATCACAGTACTTCAAAGGAGAGATAACAAAGAACCAGGGAGGTTCAAATCCTTCCTTTTCAAGCATTCTTCTAAGCTTAACCTTATCGGTAACTATCCAGGGAACGAAAAAAGTATCTACAAGTCTTTTTCGAGGAATCTCAGACAATCTTCTTTGAACAAGTAACCTCGCCAGCTCAACATAGGGATGGCCATTTCTTGCAGCTTTCCTTACAACCCTTACTGCATTCTTGTTCTGCCCTACAGAATGCTCCTCTAAACTATCTAAAATACTATCAAAGGTAACATAAAAGTCCTCTTTGTCTATGGTGTTAGCAAGCCTGGTAACATACCTTTGAATTAACAAAACAGCAGCTTTTTCCTTAAAAACTTGCTTTAGCATTTCTCCCCCCTATTTATGAAATTTTTTATTTATATATTTAACGCTTATTGAAACTATCCAGTCTTGCTCCCTTCCAGAAAATCTCCCATGCAAGATTATGGTCTTCAGATAGAGAATATTTCTCATTACAGGATATCCAGTTTATAGTTAAACTATGAACCATTCCTACCAGTATTACGGCTAATTTCCTTGGATTAAGAGGCTTTATTTCTTTCCTCTTTATGCCCTCCTCTATTAATTTCTGTATAATCCCAAGATAACTTGCATTTTTTTTAATAACTCTTTCAGTTAACTCTTTCTCCATTTCCCTCTTATGCTCACCCGGTAAGCTATGCAGAATCTTAAAAAAATTTTTATTTTGTTCAAGAAACCTGAGATGAATTTCTGTAACTTTTCTTATCTTCTCTACAGGAGGACCTTCCTCTCTAACAACTTCCTTTATTTTTTTTAAAAGAATATTTAGTTTTTTCTCTATCACTGATACAAAAAGGTCTGCCTTGTTTAAAAAATGCAGGTAAATAGTTCCCTTGGCAAGATCGGCGTCTCTGGCAATTTCTTCAAGAGTGGCAAGGTGAAACCCCTTCCTTGCAAAAATCTTCTCTCCTGCCTGCAATATTCTATCTTTTTGATTTATCTGCCTTGCCTTTCTTCTCTCCTTAACCTCTTCATTGCTTATCATTATTATTTCTCCTTCTTTGACTGACCGTTCAGTCATTATAATAATTTAAAATTCCAGTTTTGTCAAGGTATCGAACTCAAAACCTATAAATAAAAGGATAAAGCTCTTGACAGCCTAAAAGGTTAATGTAATCTTTATAGTTAAAATTAAGAGAGGAAAGATTTGTTTATAAGTTTTGAGGGAATTGATAAGAGCGGGAAAACAACTCAAGCAAAACTCCTTGCTGATTTTTTGCTTGAAAAAAACTACCCGGTAGTTCTGACAAAAGAACCGGGAGGAACTTTGCCTGGAGAAAAGATAAAGGGTATCATCTTAAAAGAAAGCCTCATCACTCCTCTCTGCGAGCTTTTTCTCTATCTTGCCGATAGAGCCCAGCATGTAGAAAAAGTAATAAAACCTGCACTCAAGAAGGGAAAGATTATTATCTCTGACCGATATGCCGATGCTTCCTTAGCCTACCAGGGATACGGCAGAGGTATCCCTATTGAATTCATAAAAAAGCTAAATCTGGAAGCTACAGGGGGAATAGAACCGGACATAACCTTCCTCCTGGATATTGAACCAGAAAGGTCTTTTCTCAGAGAAGGAAAATCCGATAGAATAGAAAATGAGAACTTGAGATTTTATAAAAGGGTAAGAGAAGGTTATCTTGAAATAGCAAAGTTAAATCCTGATAGATTTATAGTAATAAAAGCAGATGCCCATTTTCTCAAAGTGCATCAGAAAGTGAAAAGCATAATTTTAAAAGAGCTTTAACAGATGAATTTTAATGATATAAGAGGACAAAGTCTGGCTTTAGAAAAAATTCAAACTGACATAAGGGAAGAAAACCTATCTGGAGCTTATCTCTTTACCGGTCCTCAGGGTGTGGGCAAAAAAATGGCAGCAATAAGTCTCGCTAAGGCTTTAAACTGTAAACAGAACAGTATCAATGGATGCGAGAGGTGCTCTTCCTGTATTAAAATAGAAAAAATGATCCATCCAAACCTAAGGATTGTTAATCCTGAGGGAAACTATATTAAAATTGAACAAATTCGCAGACTAAAAGCAGACTCGAGTTTAAAAATTTACGAGGGAAGAAAAAAAGTATGGATTATAGATGAAGCCGAGAAACTTACTCAGGAAGCAGCAAATTCCTTGTTAAAGACCCTGGAAGAACCGCCCCCTCACCTTGTAATAATTTTAATCACCCATATCCCAAGACTCCTTCCACCTACTATTATATCAAGGTGTAGAATTATACATTTCTCGCCTCTGCGTGATGAGGATATAAGTGAAATTTTAAAAAAGCAAAAAAATATAAAAGCTGAATTTATCCCTATCGTAAGTCAATTAGCCCGGGGAAGCATGAGTGAGGCCCTGAAACTTATTGAAGAGGAAAGCATTCTCAAAGAGAGAGAGAGAGCATTTAACTTATTACAGAGAGGAAAAGCTTTGGCTAAGGAAGCGTTTACCTTATCGGAAAGATGGAGTACTCAAAAAAATTCTGATATTGAGACATTGCTAAATATTGTCCTATTTTTTTTAAGGGATATTCTCCTTTTAAAAATGGGAAATGATGTTTCTATCATTAACAAGGATAAAGAAGGCAAACTGTTAAAGATGAAGGAAGATTTCTCCCTCTCCCATCTTTGCAAAGCAATAGAAACTGTGGAAAAAAGCAAATTTCTTCTCCACGCTAATTTATCTGCTCAACTTATTTTGGAAACAATGTGGATGAGAATCTTCTATCCTGAATACAATTTAATCAATGGTTAGCATATCTTTTATTTTCTGAAGACGGGTTTCTCCAATTCCAGGGACCTGTTTTAACTGAGAAACACTCTTAAATCCCCCTATTTTATCTCTATAACTTACTATTCTATCTGCAAGTTCCGGTCCAATCCCCGGTAAAAAAGTTAAATCTTCAACTGAAGCAAGATTTAAATTCAATTTCCCCTCAGGTATATAAACTACACGGGAAGAGATGGGAGAGGCTGGATTCACCACTGAAAGATCAGCCCAGGGCAAAGGACCTCCTGCCTTCTTAATTAAACTCCCTACCAGGGAACCCTCAGGTATTCTGTACCATCCCGGTTTTTTCACTGCGCCACAGATTTTTACTGTCATAAGTTCAGGAGGCGGTGGAGGTGGGGATACGGGTATCCCTCCCATTAATTTCACTCCCAAACCTACAGTAAAAATCCCAACAAGAATAAGGAGAACCAGCTGTTCTTCTCTCCTTAGATTCCACCACATTAATCCACCACAATATTTATAAGTTTTTCCGGAACATAAATCATCTTCTTGATGTTTTTTCCCTGGATATGTTTCTTTACCTTCTCTCTTTTCAAAACCTCTCTTTCTATATCTTCTTTTTTTATCTTAGAAAAAACAGTTAACCTATCTCTTAACTTACCATTTATCTGGACTATCAAAGTTATTTTTTTGCTCTTAAGTAGTGATCTCTTGTATTCTGGCCATCTACAATTGCAAAGGTCCTTTTTGCAACCAATTCTTTCTGCAAGCTCCTGAGCAATATGGGGAGTAAAGGGATACAGAAGTAAAAGCAACACTTGAAGAGATTCTCCAAAAACAGGACTTTTCTTTTCAGGATAAAGATAGAGATAATTAACAAACTCCATAAGAGAAGCTAAAGCAGTATTAAACCGGAAACGCTGTTCAATATCTTGACTAACTTTTTCAATGGTCTTATTAACCATTATTTTCAGCTCATTTTCCTTCTCGTTTTTGCCTTCTTCTTCATAAATATATTCCAGTTTATCTTTCCAGCTTTTTCCATTTGCTATAACCAGCCTCCATACCCTCTTTAAAAACCTATTTACACCTTCCAGCCCTTCTTTTTTCCAATCAAGGTCAATCTCAGGAGGCGCAGCAAAGAGTATAAAACCCCTCAAGGTATCTGCTCCGTATTCTTTAATTATATCTTCGGGGTCAACAACGTTACCCTTGGACTTAGACATTTTCGCTCCATCTTTTATCACCATCCCCTGAGTTAACAATCTCGTAAAAGGTTCATTTATCTTCAAAAGATTGATATCTCTTAAAGCTTTGGTAAAAAAACGAGAATAGAGAAGATGCAAAATAGCATGCTCAATACCTCCAATGTACTGATCCACGGGCATCCAGTAATCTATCCTATCTATATCAAAGGGAAGATTATTTCCTTTGCTCGCGTATCTCAAAAAATACCAGGAGGAATCAACAAAGGTATCCATAGTATCTGTCTCCCTCATCGCCTTTTTACCACATCTGGGGCAGGTGCACTCCACAAAGGACCTTACCTTCTCAAGAGGAGAACCTCCTTTTCCTGTTATCCTTACATCAGAAGGAAGCTCCACTGGTAGATCCTTCTCTGGAACACTAACAACTCCACAATTATCACAATAAATAATGGGAATAGGAGTTCCCCAGTATCGCTGGCGAGAGATACACCAATCCCTTAGCTTGTAATGAACCTGAGGAGTTCCTATTCCTTCCAGAACCATCCATTCGCTCATCTTTTCTCTTGCTTGTTGGCTGGGGATTCCGTTAAACTGCCCGGAATTAACCATCTTTCCCTCACCCGTATAAGCTTCTTTCAGACTATCTACTTTAGAACCTGCCTCTGGAGGAGAAACAACTACTCTAATGGGTAAATTGTATTTAACGGCAAACTCAAAGTCTCTTACATCATGAGCAGGAACAGCCATTATAGCCCCAGTTCCATACTCCATCAATACATAGTTTGCTATCCATATCGGAATTTTTTCCCTGTTCGCAGGATTAACTGCCCACAGCCCGGTGAAAATACCCTCTTTTTCAACTTCCCCCTTAATTAATTGTTCCTTACGCATCATCTCCACTTCAGGTTTAAGAGAGGGATCATCTTCCATTATTTTTTCTGATAAGGAATGAAATGGAGAGAGAACAAGATAAGTTGCTCCAAACACAGTGTCTGGACGTGTAGTATAAACAGCTATCTTATCTTTGCTATCAACCATTTCAAAATTAATTTGCATACCCTTACTTTTACCTATCCAGTTAATCTGCATTTTCTTTACAGCAGCAGGCCAGTCCATTTTCTCTATCTCTTCAAGAAGTTCATCAGCATAATTTGTAATTTTGAAGAACCACTGTTTAAGATTTTTTTGAACAACAGGTGAACCACAACGATAGCAGTTTCCCTCTATGACCTGCTCATTGGCAAGAATAGTACGACAGGTGGGACACCAATTAGCAGGTGCCTTCTTCTGATAAACAAGTCCTTTTTGATAAAATTTTATGAAAAACCACTGATTCCAGCGATAATAATCTTTATCGCAGGTTATTACCTCCCTATCCCAATCGTAAGAGAACCCAAGTCTTTTAAGCTGACGTCTGAGATTTTTTATGTTAGTATAAGTCCAGTCCTTAGGATGCGTTCCTTTGTCAATTGCTGCGTTTTCTGCCGGCAAACCAAAAGCATCAAAACCAATAGGATGCAGGACGTTAAAACCTTTCATTCTTTTATAATGAGCAACAACATCCCCTATACTGTAATTGCGAACGTGTCCTATATGAATGCTCCCCGAGGTGTAGGGAAACATCTCCAGTATATAGTATTTTTTCCCCCTGAAAGCAGAACAGGCAAATGTTTTCTCCTTCTCCCAGTGTTTTTGCCACTTTTTCTCTATTTCCTGTGCATTGTATTCTGGAAAATTCATCTTATCCCCTGAATAAAAATTTAAACTCACACCGCATTACGAAGTATGAAGCCGGCGATAGGATTCGAACCTACACCCTGCTGATTACGAATCAGCCGCTCTTCCTTTGAGCTACGCCGGCATTGTCAATGATACTTATATTATTCAACAAGTCTCACCTGTCAAGAAAGGCTTATTTGACCAAAAAGATATTTTTTATAATATTAAATCTCAAAATTAAAAAAGGAGAGTTTTATGCTTTTCTGGAAGGGAAAAAAGAAAGAGGAAAAACTCAGTGATGAAAAAATCGAACAGATAATCAGTGAATATGTAGACTTAATGAAAAGCAAAATAGGGGAGTATCTTCCTCGGAGAATGAGAAGGGCTTTAAACAAGAGTAAGAAGTGGAGTGGTTTATCTCCATCAGAGAAGAAAGAACAAATTCAAGATATAAAACAAAAGGGATTAAGTAACTGGCTAAACGAATCTACAGAAGAAGCCATTGAACAAATATCCTCATTTGTATCTGAAAGTGTGGCTCTGGAAAATGATTTAAGAAAAACGTTGAAAGAGTTTAAAAAGAAGTGGAACATAAGGTAAAAAAGGTAAAAAGCGTTTATCTTTTTTATTTTACTCTCAATCCAATTATATACTCCTTGTTCCTGTGAATTAAAAAATTTGTCCTTGCCATGCAAAGCTCTTCTGCTAAAATTTAATGAAATTAATTTAGAGTAGAAAAATAATGAAAGTATCCATAATTGGAGCAACCGGATATGCCGGGGCAGAGCTTGTAAGGCTTCTTCTTCATCATCCTGAAGTGGAGATAGAGATGCTGACTTCGGAGAGCTTTGCCGGGAAAAAACTATCTGAAGTTTATCCTGCTATTAAGTGTAATATAGTATGCAATCATCTAAATGTAGAAAAGATCAAATCTCCCCTTGTCTTTACCGCTCTTCCTCATGGAAAATCTGCTAAAATAGCAGGAAACTTAGTTGACCGCGGTATTAAAGTAGTTGACTTCTCAGCAGATTTCCGCATTAACTGCGCCAGGGTTTATTCTTTATGGTATGGAATTCCTCATCAAAGAGAGGACCTTCTGCCGAAGGCTGTCTACGGCTTACCTGAGATATACAGAGAGAGAATAAAAAACGCCACACTTGTCGCCAATCCGGGATGTTATCCAACTTCAGTAATTTTAGCTCTTGCCCCCCTGCTTAAAAATAAATTAATAAAGCCAGAGGGTATAGTAGTTGATTCCAAATCAGGAGTGAGTGGAGCAGGAAGAAATCCAACGCTGAGTACACACTTTCCAGAGGCTAACGAAAATATAAACGCCTATAAAGTTACAGGACACAGACATCTTCCTGAAATGGAACAGGAACTCAGCAAAATTGCAGGGGAAAAAGTAAAAGTTACCTTTGTACCTCATCTTATCCCTGTAAACAGGGGTATTCTTTCTACCTGTTATGCAGAACCTTTAAAGAGACTAACAACAGAAGATGTACTGGACATTTATACAGAATTTTATAAAAAAGAACCCTTTGTTGAAATCCTCCCTCCTGGCAAATTTCCTCACACAAAAGAAGTTTTATGGTCCAATAGATGTAGAATCGGGATAAATGTTACAAATTCTTCTAAAGTAGTAATAATCTGTGTAATTGATAATTTAGTAAAGGGAGCCTCAGGACAGGCTATACAAAATATGAACCTTATGTGCGGATTTGATGAAAGTACAGGTCTTAAATAAAAAATGAAAAGGAGAGAAAAGATTGACAGAAATTGAGGGTGGTATAACTGCACCTTATGGTTTTAAAGCTTCAGGTGTACATTGTGGAATAAAGAAGAATAACCTTGACCTTGCTCTTATATTTTCTGAATTCCCGGCACTGGCAGCTGGTATGTTCACCACAAATAAGGTCAAAGCAGCACCAGTCGTAGTATCTCAAAAAAAAATACGTCAGGGATGGGCAAGATCGATTGTTGCTAACAGTGGAAACGCCAATGCCTGTACGGGAAAGAAGGGAATTGAAAATGCAGTTAAAATGTGTGAGATAGCAGCAAACCAGCTTGGAATCTCCTCTCAAGAAGTCCTGGTAGCATCAACTGGTGTAATAGGCGAGCAACTACCTATGGAAAAAGTAGAAGAAGGCATAAAAATGGCAGTTAGATCCCTCTCCCTTCAAGGAAGTCACATCGCAGCAAAAGCAATTATCACCACCGATAAAAAGATAAAAGAAATAGCAGTTGAAACTGACATCTCCGGTCAGGGAAAAAAGAAAGTTAAGATAGGTGGAATTGCTAAGGGATCAGGAATGATATCCCCAAACCTTGCTACCATGCTGTGTTTTATTACTACTGACGCCTGTATAACTCCTGATGCTTTAAATCAAGCTCTGCAAAGAGCAGTAAATAAATCCTTTAACCAGATAAGCGTTGACGGAGATATGAGCACAAATGACACTGTAATTATCCTTGCCAATGGAAAAGCGGGAAATAAAAGAATAAAAACCTGGAGAAAAAAACCAACCCTTAGAGTAAAGGATGAAAATTTTGAAATATTTTGCGAAAATCTTGATTATCTTTGCATCAAACTTGCAAAGTCAATAGTTAAAGATGGAGAAGGAGTAACTAAAATGTTTGAAGTAAAGGTAGAAGGAGCTCCTTTCCCTGATGATGCTCGACGCATAGCAAGAAAAGTAGCAAGCTCTAACCTGGTAAAAACAGCCATTGCAGGTGCTTCTCCTAACTGGGGCAGGATAATGGCAGCCCTTGGTTCTGCTCATACCAGGATAAAACCAGAAAAAGTGGATATATTGATTGAGGATATGCTTGTTGTTGAAAAAGGACAGTCAGCACAAGCCTCTCTTCAAAACCTGAGAGAAAAGTTATTAAAAGACGAGGTAAGAATAATTATAAGGCTTAATCAGGGTAGTTGCCAAACTACATTCTGGGGATGTGACTTAACGGAAAAATATGTAAAAATTAATAAAAGATACGTTTAAAATTTCCCAATTAAAGGAATGCTGTCTTATAGAATAATAGAGAAACTTTCGGAAGACAAAGTCAAAACAGTCATGGTACTTGGAGCATCTGATTCCGGAAAAACCTCTTTAGTAGAAAAACTTGCAAATTTTTATGCCTTCAGTCTTAAAAAGCAAACAGCAATACTGGACATTGACCCCGGACAATCTCATATTGGCCCACCAACCACTGTTGCCTGGGCAAAAGTTGATAAAGAATTTAACTGTTGGGATAAGTTAAAAATGCAAGATTTCTACTTTGTGGGAGATGTATCCCCACGGGGAAATCTTTTGCCCTTAACAGTTGGTGCACGACTTATGTGGGAAAAAGCAAATAGAGCTGTAGAGCGGATAATCGTAGACACAACCGGTCTTGTCCGGGGAACAATAGGGAAAATCTTAAAACTCTACCTGATAGACATTTTAAAACCGGAGATTGTTCTTGCCCTATTTAAAGAAAACGAACTTGACCATATACTTGATTGCTTCAAGGGCATAAAGACACCCGCAATATTTAAAATACCTGTTCCACCTGAAGTTAAAATTAAAGATTTTCTCCAGCGTCGCATCTACAGACAGCTGAAGTTTAAAGAATATTTCAGGAGGGCAAGGGAAATTGACTTCTCCTTAGAAGATGTAGTATTTGATAAAAGCGCGCCTATTCATAGCCTGGAGTTCTCCCTTGTAAGTTTAAGAGATAAAACTAACAATGATATATCTCTTGGAATAATTGAAGAATTTGACAGAGCTAACAAAAAGATTATCATTTACTCTCCGGTTTCTCATCCAGAAAAAGTAGGAAGAATCGTGCCAGGAAGAATTAAAATAACTCCACAGGAAATTATGAATGGATAATTCAGCAGACTCAAATAAAAAGCAAGCTATACGGGTATCTAATCTAACAAAGGAGTTTAATGGATTTAAAGCAATAGATAATATATCCTTTTCTGTTGAAGAAGGAGAGATATTTGGAATGTTAGGACCAAATGGCGCAGGCAAGACCACCACTATAAGAATTTTGTCCACCACCCTGAAAGCAACCAAAGGAGAAGCTTTTGTATGGGGATATGATATTTCAAAACAACCTGACAAAATAAGAAGGTCTATCGGGATTGTATTCCAGGACCAAACACTGGATGATAGATTAACAGGAATGGAAAATCTTGATTTCCATGCAAGACTCTATGGTATGAAAAGAAATTTGAGAGAGAAAAGAATAAAGGAGGTACTACATCTGGTTGATCTCTGGGATAAGAGAAATACTCTGGTAAAATACTACTCTGGAGGAATGTGCAGGAGACTTGAAATAGCAAGGGGTCTTATGCACTACCCCAGGGTTCTCTTCTTAGATGAGCCAACCCTGGGTCTTGATGCTCAGACAAGACACAATATATGGGAACATATAAGAGTTTTAAACAAAAGGGAAAAAATCGCTATTTTACTCACCACCCATTATATGGACGAAGCTGATACTTTATGCAACAGAGTGGGGATAATTGACAAGGGTAAAATATTAATTATAGATGAGCCTGAAAAACTTAAAAATATGGTGGGCAAAGACCTGATTTCTATTAAAGTATCCTCACCAGAGAAAATGATGCAAATACTCTCAAATTTTGAATGGGTAAGTAATAAAAGGGTATACGATGGATTACTCCACCTTGAGGTAACTGAAGGAGAGAAAAGAATACCTTTTTTAATTAACCTTGCTCAAAGATACTCTTTAAGTGTAGACCTGGTAAGCCTCAGAAGACCAACCTTAGAAGATGTTTTCCTTCACTTTACAGGCAAGAGAATAAGAGAAGAAGAGGGAACCTTGCGCGAGAGAATAAGTGCCAGGATAAGGTCAAGGAGAAGGAGATGAGAGGAATATCTTTTGAGGCAATTTATGTTTTATGGCTGAGAGAATTAAAAGCCTTTATCAGAGCAAGGTCAAGAATTGTAGGAAATATTGTTCAGCCCCTTTTTTTTATGGCTATTCTTGGAGTTGGATTTAAGTCATCAATGAGATTTACAGGGGTAGGAATGCAGGGAATTGACTACCTGCAGTTTTTAGTACCAGGACTTATAGGTATGACAATCCTCTTTTCTTCAATGTTTGCCGGTCTCTCTATTCTCTGGGATCGCCAGTTTGGTTTTTTGAGAGAGATAATGGTCGCTCCTGTATCAAGGTTATCCTTAGTACTGGGAAGAGTTGCCGGAGGAATGACCACAACTATCCTCCAGGCTTTAAGTATCCTGCTCATTGCTTATCTTTTTGGCTTTAGAATAAAAGGAATAATGGAACTTCTGCTCTCTATAATCTTTATGATTCTAATAGGTACCGGATTTGTAGGAATGGGAGTAGCTTTTGCTTCTAAAATGGAAGATATGCATGGTTTTCAGATAGTTATGAATTTCATCATCATGCCTATTTTCTTTCTCTCAGGTGCTCTTTTCCCCCTGAAAGGACTTCCTCCATGGCTTGGTTTTTTAACATACATAGACCCTCTCACCTACGGTGTAGATGCACTACGAGGAATAATGCTGAACATCTCTTATTTCCCCTTAGCTATAGATTTTGTTATCCTTGCAATTTTCTGTGTCACAATGCTGTTTACAGGTGCTGTTTTTTTCTCTCAATGCGAAGTTTAAAAATATTAACATTTATTAACATTTAATTATTAATAAAGGTTATGAATATACATTCTTTTTTTCTATCTTTCATATCCATATTTGTGGCTGTGGATGCTTTTGGAGTGCTTCCTATATTTATCTCTCTAACTGAAGGAATAACCGACAGAGAGAAACTTCAAGTCTTAAAACAATCTATTACCACAGCCTTAGCTGTTGCAATAGGATTTGTTTTTATAGGTAAGGCTATATTTAACTATCTGGGAATTACGGTGGATGATTTTTTAATTGCAGGAGGAATTATTCTTTTTGTACTTGCAGTTGTGGATCTGCTTTTCCCGACAAAAAATCGAAGAAGTTCACCTTCTCTCGGGGTAGTCCCTCTGGGTATGCCTCTAATTGTAGGTCCTGCTGTGCTTGCTACATCCCTGATCTGTATTGACTCCTATGGAATTATTCCTACTTTTTTCTCTATACTATTCAATGTACTTATAGCGGGGTTAGTATTTTACTCTTCAAAATGGTTAATGAGGCTACTGGGAAACGCAGGAACAAGAGCCATTTCAAAATTATCCAGTCTCCTGCTTGCGGCTATAGGGATAATGATGGTAAGAAAAGGAATAATCCATATCTTAAAAACGCTTACTTAAAGACTTTCCTCTCAAAAGGAATTAAAGACTAAAGTCTTCAGGCTTCAAATCTTTAAGTTTTTTCCTGAATTCTTCTATTTCTTTTTCATCAATAGGACCTGTGCCTATGGCTACCTTATCCAGGACTTCCTCTTCGATAAATATAGGCACCCCAAGTCTTAAAGCGAGAGCTATAGCATCACTTGGACGGGAATCAACCTGAATATCCTCACCATTTTGCCTTATCATAATTTTAGCATAGAAGGTATTGTGTCTTAGATCGTTTATCACTACCCTGTCTACCTTTCCCTTAAGTTTCTCAATAAGGGACTTAGCAAGATCATGAGTTAGAGGACGTGGAGGCTTTATGTTCTCCATCGCAAGAGCAATTGACTGAGCTTCAAAGAGTCCAATCCAGATAGGTAAGGTCTTATCTCCTTCCTTTTCCTTGAGTACAATTACAGGCATTTTTGACTTCATATCTATAGCCACATTAATTACATCAACTTCTACCAAATGTCTCACCTCCTCTTGCTTGTTTTGGTTTTATCAGGAACCTACCATATGTGCACAACCCATAAGATCCATCACCACTCTGTGAAGACCGACTCCAGTAAGATACCCCAGACACCCACAAGCTGCTGCTACTTCATCAAAACTCTTCACCTCATCTCTTCTTACTCCTTCTCCATAAATTAATACAGGTACAGGGTCAGCGCTATGCCTTCTTATACTTATTGGAGTGGAATGGTCAGCAGTAACTATAAGAAATGCATCTTCATCCTTAAGCATATTCACTAACCTATCTACCTTCTTAATCATAAAAAGCTTCTCTTCAAGATTGCCATCATGGCTGGCATTATCGGTACCCTTGATATGAACAAATACGAAATCATACTTTTTAAGTGCCTCCTTCGCAGCCCTTGCCTTTGCCTCAATATCAGTATCCACTCTCCCTGTTGCTCCTTTCACCTTCAGGATATCCATTCCTGCATACCTGGCTACGCCCTTGTAAAGAGCTGAGCCAGCAACACAGCAAGAAGTTATTCCATAACGCTCATTAAGAGACTCTACCTTCTGATAAACACCTGCACCCCTGGTAAGAAGTACGTTAGCAGGTAACTTTCCATCTTTTTTTCTTTCTTCATTCAAAGGATGGGAATGAAGAATTTCCCAGCTCTTCTTAACAAACTTATTTACTATGCTGGCAGTTCTCTTTGCCTCAGATGTATTCTTTAAGGGCTTTGATTGTAAAACAGGATTTTCTCCTCCTGCATGGGGGTCGGTATCAGAAACAGATGCCGACAGACCGTCTCCTCTCAACACAAGAACTCCTCTATGCTCGGTAGAAGAGGCAAATATCACCTCAACCCCATCTATGGTGATATTCTGCAAAGACCTTGCCAAGATAGCACCCTCATCTTTAAGCCTTCCAGCTCTCCTATCAATTACCTTAAAATCCTCATCCACTGTGGCAAAATTACATCTGAAAGCTACATCTCCCTCTCTAAGGTCAATTCCCACTCCTAATGCTTCAAATGGACCTCTACCCTTATAATAAATAGAAGGGTCGTAACCAAATAAGGCAAGGTGAGCGGTATCACTTCCTGGAATTATTCCAGGACCAATAGTACTCATAATTCCTGTAGAACCTTTTGCAGCAAGTTCGTCAAGGGTAGGTTTTTCAGCAAGTTGGAGCGAGGTTTTGCCATCTTTTACTCCTCTGTCACCCATTCCATCAACAACCACAAAAAAAGCCTTCTTCTCTACCATTATTTCACCTTCTTTTGATACTAAATTATTAAATCATAACGGGCAATTGTCAAGAAAAATCTGTCAAAAAATAAAATAAGCCCTTGACCAAAGTCAATTAATTTATTATAAAAAAGTATGGGTCAAGTCAACATAAATGAGAGGAGGTGAAAATGTTTCAAATAGTATTAATTGCTGCGGTTCTGGCTATCTTCCTGTTGTACATGAAAAGTAGTAGAGGGGAAATGAAGGTAAAAAAACCAAAGGATGAACTCGAACTTCGTTGTGATTTTTTCCAGCAGGAGGTTTTGGACTTCATAAACCGTCTCAAACGCTATCGAAGTAAAACAAGGATAAGTAGGTTAGAAAGCGAGATAGAAAGATTTCAAAAAGTTATGGACCTTGATGATCTTTTAGAAAGAGCAGAAAGAGAAACAAACTCTCAGAAAGCTATTGATTACTATCTTGAGGCACTCTCCTTTATAATGAAAAACGATTTTGAGAAAGAAAGAAAAGTCGAGATAGAAGAGAAAATAAAAGCCCTGCAACAAAGCAAAGGAAAACAACTACTCAAGTAAAAAACAGGCTGAAACTTTCTGCAAGTTTTTAAAGATCAGCGTATAGCCATCTGTATAAGTTCTGTGGGGTCAAGAATAGGAATTACTTTTCCATCCCCTAAAACAGTTGCTCCTGCTATACCAGGAATATCAGCTACAATCCCCTCAAGAGGCTTGATGACAATCTCCTCCTGTTGATGGAGAGCATCTACAATTAAACCAAGGTTTTTCCCTCCTCCATGAACAATCACCACCGGGACAAGACCTTGAAAATCTCTGGCTGTAGAAATCTTAAGCAGTTTTCTTAAATCAACTATTCCTAAAATCTCCTCTCGCAGAAGAGTAATCTTCCTTTCGAATACTTTTTTTATCCTTTCACCTGGTATTTTCACTGTTTCCTTTATCGAACTTAAAGGAAGAGCAAACATCTGTCCTCCTGCTTCTATCAGAAGAACATTTACGATAGCAAGGGTAAGAGGTAGTCTTATAGCAAATGTGGTTCCTCTGTCAGGTTCTGTATCTATATCCACCTCTCCTTTTAATTCCTTGATGGTATTTCTTACAACATCCATACCCACTCCTCTCCCGGAAAGGTCAGTTACTTTCGCTGCGGTACTAAATCCGGGAAGAAATATAAGCTCAAGACATTCTCTTTTGCTTAAAATTTTTGCTCTTTCTGGAGTTATAATTCCCTTCTTAATGGCTGTTTCCTTAAGCACCTCGGGATCCATCCCTCTACCATCATCGCTAATCTTGATAACCACAACTTCTCCCTCCTGAGAAGCAGAAAGTTTTATAGTACCATGAGAAGGCTTTCCTTTTGCCTCTCTTTCCTCAGGAAACTCTATACCATGGTCTATAGCATTACGAATTAAATGAACTAAGGGATCACTTATCTTCTCAATCATCATCTTGTCAAGCTGTGTTTCCTCTCCCGATAGCTCAAGCTCTATCTTTTTGCTCTTCTCGCGAGACAAATCTCTTACCAGACGAGGGAATTTTCCAAAAAGTGACTTTATGGGAAGCATATGAAGTTCGGTTACTGTCATTTGAAGTTCAGTGGTAATCCTTCTCATAGTTTGAGCTGCCTGTTTTATCTCCTTTTTTATCTTTGAAGGGTCTTTCCCATTCTCAAGCTTTTGCAAAATAGAGTAAAAGGAACTTCTGTTTATTACCAGTTCTCCAACAAGATTCATAAGACTGTCTAATTTTGATTCAGGTACTCGTATTGTCTTATCTACAAATTCTCTCTTCGGGAGAATTCTCTTTGAGGATTTTTGCGAAGTTTCACCATCACTCTCAAAGGCTTTTTTAATCTGTTCAATAGACTTTTCCAGATCAAAAGGACTTTCCTTATTCTCTTTAAAATCATTGATAAGCTGAAGTAGAAACTCATATCCTGACTTAAGTGCATTCAATAACTCAACAGATATAGGACGTTTCTCCTCTCTAATTTTTTGCAAAACTCTTTCCTGTTCCTTTGTTAAAATTTCGATTCTGGAAAGCTTCATATAATTTGAAGAACTTTTAAGAGAATGGACTGCCCTAAAAAATGCATCTATAAGATGAAAATCGGAAGAATTTTTTTCCAGACCTTCAAGACATTCTCTGATAGTAGTAAGATGCTGTTCAGCGGCTGTAAGGAATATCTGTTTTTCCTCCTCGCTGTATTTGCTGCTTTCTTTAGCAACTCCTTTTTCCTCCTTAATATGTTTTGTCCCCTCCGGATGAATAACTTCCTCTACCTTATTTATAAATTCCTGTATCTCTTTAAGATTGTAACTGCAGATTCTATTTATCCTTTCCTCTTCACCACTTGCTATATCTTCAATAAATCCCTTGAGAATATCCATTCCTTTAAAAAGAAGATCAATAATCTCTGAAGTAACTTTAATTTTTCCCTTGCGCAGATCATCAAGTACTGTTTCCAGTCTGTGAGAAGTCTCTGTTAACTGGATTAAGCCCAAAAAAGAAGAAGAACCTTTTATGGTATGAAAGGTCCGGAATATAGAATTTAAAAGCTCGGAATCCTCAGGATTCTCTTCCAACTGGAGAAGTCTTGGTTCCAAAGATTCAAGATGCTCTCGAGACTCGGCTATAAATTCACCAACAATAGCAGGGTCATTTAAAAACTCATTCATTTTTTCCCTCTTAAAATTTAATTATTACAAAAATTCTTATTCTAAAAGCATCTTTACATTCATAACGAGTGTTTTGGGATCTGTAGGTTTAACAAGATAAACATTTGCCCCTATCTTCAAACCTCTTTCTCTATCTTTCTCCTCCTCCTCGCTTGTAACTATAATAATGGGGAGATCGCGGTAAGCATCCTGCTTCCTCAATATTTCAATCATTTTTAAACCATCCATCTTGGGCATATTTATGTCTGCCACCACAAGGTCAAAATTTTTGCGGTACAACTTTTCCAGTGCATCTATTCCATTAATAGCTGTTTCTACTTCAAATCCTGCTGACTGGAGAATAAAAGCCTGCAAAGACCTTATAGTTGCTGAATCATCTACTACAAGTATACTTTTCTTCATTTGTTTCCCCTCCCCTTTACTCTTTCATGTAAGCAAGACCATTTTTAAACCTTACCAGTTTAAAAGCAGCACTAAGGCGGGAAATGGATTCACTTGAACCCAGAAAAATATACCCACCTTTGTTAAGAGCATCATAAAAGTAACTTATCACCCTCTTGCTATTTTCAAAGTCAAAGTAAATTAGCACATTCCTGCAAAATATGAAATCAAATCCTCTCATTAACTGCATTTTCCTTCTATCAGTAAGATTGAGGTAATCAAAACGAACAATCTTTTTAACCTCCGGTTTAATTGCATAATGCGTATCAAAGGAAATAAAATATTTTTTTCTGTATTCAACAGGCACATCTTTTAAAGATCTTGGACCATATACTGCTTCTCTACATCTTTTAAGAGACCTTGTATTTATATCAGTACCGATTATGTCTATCATCCAGGTGTGAAAGTCCTCTATCATCTCAAGAAGAATGATAGCCAGCGTGTAAGGCTCCTCACCCGTGGAACAACCTGCACTCCATATCCGCAAACTTTTCCTGTGCACTTTTCTCTTTGCCTCGCAAACAAGAGGTAAAATGTCCTCAGCAAACATTTTTAGCTGAGGATAATCTCTGAAAAAGTAGGTTTCAGGAATTGTGATGGTTTCTATAAATACAGATAATTCCTCTGAGTCTTGATTAATCATCTGCCAGTATTCTCTGGGACTCTGTAAATTGTACTCTTCCATACGAGCTGAAATCCTGCTTTCCAGAAAATATTTCTTTCTCTCATCAAAAAATATTCCAGTTTTCCTGTTAATAAAACTTTGAAATAACCTGAAATCCTGCTGAGAAAGACCTATTATCTGCATTGTTCACTCCTTTCCCGCTATTCAACGACAGATGAGAGTTTTCTCAACGCTTTGTTTGCCAATTCCCTTAACTCCTTATCGTTATCATATAGAAAAACTTCCAAAATTTCCCTTGCAGCTTCTATATATTCCTCGTTTAAAGATAATGAAGTAAACTCAGGCTCAATTGTAAGCAAAGCTCTCATCACCTCCTCTCTTACTTCTTCCTCGTCAGATAAAAGAGGAATTAAAAAAGCAGTAGCTTCTTTATCTTTTGCGACACCAAGGATAAAAGCCACATTCTTTCTCGTTCTCGCGGAAGGATCGTTTAGAAGCTTACGTAGAATGCTCAACTTCTCAGGATAACTTTTCAACTTAGAATAAACCTCTCTCTTGTTTTTTCTTGCTATTTTAGCTATGGCTTCTATTGCCACTTTATTTAACAAAGACGAATCGAGACAGGACAGAAGATAATCAATAGCCTTCACATCCCCTATTTCACCAAGAGATTTAACTAAAGTGAAAATAATTAAGGGATCTTTACTTGAAGAGAGTTTCATAAGTTCCTCAATTACACAAGGCTCCTTTATTTTTCCAAGAGCCTCCACTGCATTGTAAACAAGCCATTTTCTATTTTTTAAATTTTTCCTGACCTTCAAAACCTTCAAAAGAGCCTCCACCGCCTTTTTATCTTTTATATTTCCCAGAGCTTCGCAGGCAGAACAGGCAACATTGATATGAGGATCATCTAAAGCCAGAATAAGGTAAGAAACAGCTTCCGGACTGCCTATGTTTCCCATTATGTCACAGGCAAATTTGCGAATATCATTATCTTTATCCTTAAGAAGTAAAGAAAGGGGCTTTATCGCGGGTTCTCCTATTTCTTCAAGGATTTCAATAACTATATTACGCAAATCTACCTTTTCAGAGCGCAAAAGCGGAAGAATCTCCCGAACAACCTCCCTGCCATCTATCCTGGCAAGTGCCTCTGCTGCTGTTTCCTTTACAGCATCGGATTTATCGTACAAAAGCATTATTAAGGGCTTTATTCCCTTTTTTTCTCTTCTCTCTCCTATAATACGAGCTGCGTATCTCTTATCCTCTTCATTTTTACTTTTTATCTTCTTCATAAGCTCACTAAACTGTATATCTGAAGCATCCATTCTTGAAAACCTCCTTTAATTTTTACCCCTCACTAATTACTGCCTCAACTATTGCCGAAGCTATCTCTGACACATCTGCTATTTTATCTACACATCCCCTTTCTATAGCGGCTTTAGGCATGCCAAAAATTATGGATGATGCTTCATCCTGGGCTATGGTCCTTCCCCCTTTCTCTTTAACTTTAACCATTGCTTCCGCTCCATCCTGCCCCATCCCCGTTAAGATAACACCAACCGTGTTCTCTCCATAAAGCTCCGCCACAGAAGACATGGTAACATCAACTGAAGGTCGATGGAGAGTATTAGATGGTTCCTTGCTCAGCCTTATTATTGCTCCCTTGCCAAGAGCTCTCCTGGCAACAGTCATATGGTAATCACCGGGTGCAAGATAGCCCTTCCCCACTTCAACCACATCTCCTGCTTCCGCCTCTTTTATCTCAAGAGCACTTGCTGCATTAAGCCTTTCTGCAAAAGCACGAGTAAAATTTGGAGGCATATGTTGAACAATTAAAAGCGAGGCAGGAAGATCTTTTGGTAAATAAGGAATTATTTTCATCAAAGTTTGAGGTCCACCAGTGGAAACTCCGATAGCTACAGCTTTTTCAGATATGCAAGCTCTGGTTCTTACCTTTCTAAACAGCACCTTTTTCTCTGTCACCAATGATTTAGCAGATGCTTTGTTTCCTACTTTTGCGAAAGCAGCTGCTTTTACCTTGGCAATTATTTCCTTTTTTTGCCTGCCTATATCAAGGGATATTGTCCCTGATAGCTTAGGAATAAAATCTACTGCCCCAAGCTCCAGTGCTCTGAAGGTCTCGTAAGCCCCTTCCTGTGTGAGAGAACTTATCATAACTACAGGCAAGGGATGTGTAGACATAATATGTCTCAAACAGGTTAAACCATCCATATGAGGCATATTTATATCAAGAGTAATTACATCGGGATTTACCTCCTGAAGTTTTTCCAGTGCATCTTCTCCACTTCTTGCTATGCCAATTACTTCAATTAAAGGATCAGATTCCAGAATTTGCCTTATTGCCTTGCGCATAAAGGCTGAATCATCTACAACCAGAACCTTTATCTTATGATAACCTGAAAATATTTTATTAATCTTTCCCATCTTTTCTCCTCACAAAAATCTTTCTTTTCTTTGAGATGTTCTCAAGGTAACCTTGCCTGTATCAAGGTCCAGTTCCATGCTTCTGGGGATATTTCCCAGAACTTCCTCTGCAGCCAGAATTATTCCATATTTTTTAAGACAGTATTTCACTTTATCCACATTCTGCCTGCCAACATCAAGCTTAAAAGGAATATTAGAGGGAAGACCAAACATATCTGCGCCACCTGCAATTTTAGCTACTGTAAAATTCAGCTTTGCCCCTGCCTCTTCCATCATCTCAATCATTAAGGGAATAGCACTATCAGCAAATTTGGCATCCCGACTATTTTTATTCCGAGTGCCCATGTCCCTGTAACTTGGCAAAGTTATATGAGCAAGTCCACCGATTTTATGATAAACATCATAAAGAGCAACTCCAACACAGGAGCCCAGATTGTGAGTGACAAGAACTGCGGGAGCTTTTGCCACTTTAAATTCGCCAATACCTACATTAACCACCTTTTTCATTGCAAATTAGAACCTCCTAAGTTTTTTGATAAAAGCACTCTCCCACACACCTGAAACCTGCATCATGAGGACACAGTATCTTTTCAGTACTTCCAAAAAAGAGAATACCGACCTTTTTTAAAGAACTGTGTAACTTGCCTATTAAAACATTTTTAACACTATCTTCCAGGTATATAAGCATATTACGGCAAAGGATAAGCGAAAAAAATTCCTTTGGAAATTCCTCCTCCAGCAGATTCATCTTTTTGAACTTCACCCTTTTTTTTATACTCTCTATTACCTTGAATTTACCTTCTCCTTCTCTAATAAAAAATCTTTTCAATCTTTGAGGAGAAACATTTCTAAGGCGTATCCTGTCATAAATTCCCTGTTTTGCCTTGCTTAAAGCGACCTCATCTATATCTGTGGCAAGAATCCGATTGGCTACCCCGGGAAACTTCTCTTCAAGAATAATCGCAAGAGAGTAAGGCTCTTCTCCTGTAGCACAAGCTGCACTCCATATCCTTAAATTGGGGGTTTTTGTTAAAAGATGTGGGATTATTCTCCTTTCCAGTTCCTGAAAGCGATCTGGATCACGGAAAAACTCAGAAAAATTTATAGTAATATAACCTAAAAACTTCTCATACTCTTGAGGATTACTTTCCAGAAAGTACCAGTATTTTCTTAGTGTAGGAAAACCCATTCTGTAGCTCGATTCTATTATCCGACGCTGCATTTGACGAGGTTTATACGCATCAAGGTCAATACCTGATGTTTCTAAAATTTTTTTCTTAAAATACTCGTAATCAACTCTCAAAAGAACCTCTTTCTCCACCTCTGATTACCTCCATAGCAAGCTTTCTGTATGCTGTTGCACCGTTACAGCGATGGTCGTAAAGCAAGACAGGGAGTCCATATTCTGGAGCTTCAGCTAACCTCGTGCTAATGGGGATTACTGTATTAAAAACCTTTTCTTTAAAGTCTTCTCTCAACTTCCTCAACACACTCTGGCTTATCCTTGTCCTTCTATCATACATAGTGGCTAATACCCTTATTCTGCAAAGACCAGGATTAATCTTCATCTTTACTATATCTGCAGTATTTAAGAGCTGTTTCAGTCCTCTCAAAGCAAAAAATTGGGTTTGAACTGGTACTATAACCTTATGAGCAATGGCAAGAGCATTTAAAGTTAACACTCCAAGGGAAGGAGGTGTATCCAGAAGGATATAATCGTATTCTGAAATCACAGGATTAATCTTTTCTTTTAACACAAGTCCACCTCCTATTAGCTGACGCAGTCTCTTCTCTGCCATAGAGAGGGAAAATTTAGCCGGAATAAGAAAAAGGCCCTTCACTTTTGTAGAGTAAATAGCCTTCTTTACCTGAACCCTGGAGTCAAACAATACTTCCGTTATACAAAGTTGCGAAAGGTAAATCTTGATACCAAGACCTGAGGTAGCACCTGATTGAGGATCAAGATCTATTAATAAGACCTTCCTTTCTGACGCTGCAATAAACGATGCAAGATTTATAGCAGTGGTTGTCTTACCGCACCCTCCCTTGGGATTGGCAATGGCTATAATTTCTGCCATTAAACTTCTTGTTACTTCTCTACCTTTTTATTTTCCTTTTTTCTCCCTTCTTTTCTTTCTATTTTTTTATCTTCCCCTAAGTTATTTTTCTGTGTAGATTTTATCTGTACTTCTTTAAGAGAGGCGAGTTTGGGTTCTTTTCCATCCTTTTCCCTATCTTCTTCTCTGACAGTTAAAATTTCCTCTAAATTAAGTAAAATAAGAAGTCTCTTTCCATCCTCAAGCTTGCCTATTCCTCTAAGGTATCTTGCCTCAATTCCAGCCATAATGGGAGGAGGTGGTTCAATAGCATTTTTTGGAAGTCTCATAACTTCAGACACAGAGTCAACTATAATTCCTGTTGTTTTACCATCTACATTGGTAACAACGATTCTTGTAGCATTGGTTTTTTGAGTAGCTTCAAGGTCGAATCTTTTGCGAAGGTCAATCACCGGAAGAACATTACCCCTCAGGTTTATCACTCCTTCCACGAAGAAAGGCGCCTGAGGAACCCTGGTAATTTCAGGAAGACGAATAATCTCC
>JAGGZA010000039.1 GCA_021162265.1 Candidatus Aerophobota bacterium
ATATATTTGCTGGAGGGGCTCTGCGCAGGATGTCTATTTTTTCCTTAGGAGTGATGCCTTATATAAGTGCTTCCATTATAATGCAGCTTTTAACAGTGGCGGTTCCTCAGCTTGAAGAATTGGCAAAGCAGGGTGAGGAGGGAAGAAAAAAGATAAATCAGTACTCAAGATTTGCCACTCTTCCCATAGCAGCTATTCAGGGAATTGCTCTTTGTTTCTGGATTCAAAGTATAAACAACGGAGCATTTGTTTATATGAGGGGGATTAATTTTATTTTGCCTGCTGTTATTACCCTTATTGCTGGAACGGTTTTAATTATGTGGATAGGAGAGAAAATCACAGAGCGAGGAATTGGTAATGGTATTTCCCTGATAATATTTGCAGGTATTGTAGCAAATATTAGACCTTCTGCAGGGAATATAATAAGACTGGCACGAGCAGGACAGATTACTCCCTTTACTATCTTTTTGTTTGCCGTGATTGCTATTTTTGTGACTGCTGCAGTTGTAGTTATTTATCAGGCTGAAAGGAGAATACCAATAAGATACGCAAGACGAGTGGTGGGAAGGCGTGCGTATGGAGGACAAACTACTTATCTTCCCATTCGCATAGGAGGGGTGGGAGTTATAGCTATTATCTTTGCTATCTCTATACTGTTACTTCCCTCAACAATAGCCAGGTTTGTTAATCATCCCTTTGCACAGACTGTAGCCAGGTGGCTTTCTCCTGGGGCTGTACTTTATTATGTTTTATACGCTCTGGCAGTTATCTTTTTCACCTTTTTCTATACTGCAGTTGTGTTTAACCCTGTTGAGATTTCTAATAACGTGCGTAAATATGGAGGATTTATTCCAGGCCTTAGACCAGGTAGGCCAACTGCTGAGTATATAACTGCGGTTCTCACAAGGGTGACTTTCATGGGAGCTTTGTTTTTTGCTTTTATTGCTATAATTCCAATAATTATTAATCGAGCACTTATGTACAACAGTTTTCCTTTTGGTGGAACATCTATATTGATTGCAGTTGGAGTGGCACTTGATACTGCTCAGCAGCTTGAGTCCCATCTCTTGATGCGTCATTACAAAGGCTTCATTAGAGGGAGAGCTTAAAATGAGGCTTGTGTTAATTGGTCCTCCTGGAGCTGGTAAAGGAACACAGGCTAAGAGACTTTCTCAGAGTTTTTCCGTACCTCATCTTTCCACAGGTGATCTTTTAAGAGAAGCCGTATCAAAAAAAACTCCACTTGGGAAGAAGGCAGAACCTTACATCTCAAAAGGTGAGCTTGTTCCAGATAACATTGTGCTTGATATTGTAGAGGAAAAGATAAGAGGGAGTGAAAGTGGATTTATTCTCGATGGATTTCCCAGGAATATAGAGCAGGCAAGAGAGCTTGATCTTTGTCTGGAGAGGGATGGGAGAAAGCTTGATGCAGTCATAAACATTGATATAAAAGAAGATACTGTAGTGGAGAGGCTTAAAAACAGGTTAGTTTGTCCCAAATGTGGGGCGATATTGAGCGTGAAGGATGTTTCTTCTACCTGGATATGTCCAAGATGTAAGGCAAAGCTTAAAAAAAGAGCAGATGATACGGAGGAAACTATAAAAAACAGGATAAAAGTTTATATGGACTATACGTTACCCCTTTTAGATTATTACAGAAAAAAAGGAATATTAATAGATATTATAGGAGAGGGGTCTCCTGATGAAGTTTTTGACAGGATTGTAAAATCATTATGATTTATATAAAGTCTAAAAGAGAGATAAATTTAATAAGAGAGAGCGGTAAGATAATTGCCTCTCTTTTCAAAAACATTAAGAATAAGATAAAAGAAGGAGTAAGCACGCAGGAATTAGATGAATGGATAGGTGATTTTATAAAAGGAAAAGGAGCATCTTCTGCCTTTAAAGGATACAGAGGTTATCCCACTTACTCCTGTATTTCCGTGAATGAAGAAGTTGTTCATGGGATACCGTCTTCCCGGAAATTAAAAGAGGGAGATATAGTTTCCGTTGATGTAGGAGTGAAATTAGACGGATATATAGCTGATGCTGCCAGAACTTTTCCTGTAGGCAGGATTTCTGAAGAGAAGGCAATGCTTTTAAGGATTACTCGTGAGGCTCTACGACGAGGAATAGAACAGGCAAAAGCGGGTAATAGAATAGGAGATATAGGTCACGCTATTCAAAGTTGGGTGGAAAAAAATGGTTGTTCAGTGGTAAGGGTTTTATTTGGACATGGGGTTGGTTATTTTCTTCACGAGGACCCTGTTATTCCCAATTTTGGTAAGGCTCACAGGGGAGAGAGGTTAAAAGAAGGGATGGTTTTGGCAATAGAACCTATGGTAAATTTGGGAAAAGAGCAAGTAAGGGTACTTGGCAATAAGTGGACAGTTGTTACTGTAGACGGGAAGCCTTCTGCTCATTTTGAAAATACGATAGCTATAGTTAATGGAAAACCTTTAATTTTAACGGAGTAAGTTTTGCCCAAGGAAAAACTAATAAGAGCCTCTGGAGTGGTTGTGGAAACTCTGCCTAATGCTACGTTCAGGGTGGAGCTTCCAAATGGTCACCGTGTATTAGCTCATGTTTGCGGGAAGATGAGGATGAAATTTATCCGGATTCTTCCAGGGGATAAGGTTAGTCTGGAAATATCCCCTTATGACCCTTCAAGGGGTAGAATAATTTATAGAGAGGGTAAAAGTAAAGGATGAAAGTAAGATCTTCTGTTAGAAAAATATGTAAGAAATGTAAGATAATTAAGAGGAGAGGGGTTGTAATGGTTATCTGTGACAACCCCAAACATAAGCAACGTCAGGGGTGAGAATATGGCAAGAATTGCTGGAGTAGAGTTACCTCCTAAAAAGAGAGCCTTTATAGGATTAACTGCAATTTATGGAATAGGGCGTGATCTTTCTATGAGAATTCTTAACCAGGCGGGTATAGATCCTAAAACTCGAATTAAGGATTTGACCGAGGAGCAGATAAATCGTTTGAGGCATGTGATTGAGGAAAATTATAAGATAGAGGGAGATTTAAGAAGAGAGGTGAGCAATAATATTTCAAGGTTAATAAGTATTGGGTGCTATAGAGGGATAAGGCATAGAAGAGGTCTTCCAGTTAGAGGACAACGAACAAGATGTAATGCCAGAACTCGTAAAGGTCCCCGTCCCGGTAAAGTAGGGACTAAGAAAAAGAAAAGATAAAAATGGTAAGGAGTTAAGAATGGCTTCCAGAAGGAGAAGAAGCAGAGAAAAGAAGAAAAAAAGGGAAAGAGTAGACGAAGGTATGGCTCATATTCATTCAACTTTTAATAACACGATTATTACCATTACTAATTTAGATGGACAGGTGCTTTGTTGGTCATC
>JAGGZA010000063.1 GCA_021162265.1 Candidatus Aerophobota bacterium
AACTACATGGCAGACTCCCTGTCCAACATCATAAAAATTAATTCCCTGTTTTCTTGCAAAATCGCGCATAAATTTATGCAAAGAAGATACCTCCTTGCTGGGAGGAGGAGCGCTGTGGTCTATAAAGAAGGCAAGCTTTTCTGGAGAATATACTTTCTCTTGTTCCATTTTTTTAAATACTTCAATAGCAAGAGGAGCTGTTCCATCCTGTGCTATAGCAAAGTCAACGCTGGCAATTACCAGTTCTCCTGCCTTAACCTCTTTACCACAGTGAATGGAGATAATTTTTTCAGCAATTGTTTGTTTCATACATTTCTCCCTGATTTTTCTGTCCATATTTTTCTTTGTAGATACGAGCAACTTTCTCAACTTCCTCAGGGGGTATCTCCTCAGGTTTTCCTTTTAAAAGGGCAAGGTGAACAGTCTTGGCTACATCTTCAAGAACTATAGCTTTTCTGAGCGCGCTTTCCGGTGTAGGTCCTATTGTAAACACTCCATGTTTTTTCATTAAAATGGCGCAGGATTTTCCAATGGAGCGAAGTATTTCCTTCCCAATTTCTTCATCTCCTATTGGAATATATTCTCCCACCGGAATTGGTCCACCAAATTCATAAGCAATTGCAATAAGGTAAACTGGTATTGGTTTTCCAAGGGCTGCAAAACTTGTAGCGTAGCTTGAATGAGTATGAACTATCCCATTTACATCCTGACGATGCCTGTAAATGTAAA
Organism: Candidatus Aerophobota bacterium; assembly: GCA_021162265.1. Taxonomy (GTDB): domain Bacteria; phylum Aerophobota; class Aerophobia; order Aerophobales; family B3-G15; genus CBFDTW01. The sequence continues at coordinate 730 of JAGGZA010000063.1, forward strand.
GGTGTGTTTTGGTATCAACGGAAGGTTTTAGTTTTCCCTCAACAATATTGCCTTCCATATCAACAATGCTCATCAGGGAAGGTCTAAGTTCAGCATAATTTACACCACTTGGCTTAATTACCACATATCCTGTTTTGGGATCGCGCGCACTAACATTTCCACTTGTGGTTGTCACCAGGTTATTTTTTGGTAGTTCCAGGTTTAGCCTGCATACAAGTTTTTTTAAGTTTTCCAGCATTACTTACCCCTTTTATTTTATAGAAATAAAAAATTAAATAAAAATAGAGAGGCTTAAGAAAATAGTATAAAAAATCCTCCAGAATTGTAAAGAGGAATTTGTAAAGAGATTCTTTTAAATTTAAAAGGCTGGTAAAAATCAGGCTAAAATTTTATTACATTAAGATAGTAAAGAATGGCTATCATTCCAAAAATAAGCTCTATTGAAATAAGGGTGACAACAAGTCCTTTTTCGCTTATTCCCTTTGATAATTTCATAATTAACTGGCAGAGACTAACAGGACCATGAGAAGGACAGTAGAGCTTTCCATTATTATAGTTTCCTTTCCATCCTTTACTGGGAAAGCCATGAAAGAACTTAAACAAGAAGTCAATAAAATAGGGGATGATTATTATTACTCCCGCCAGTTCAAAGTTACCAAGAATAACCGAGGAAGCAATTACAGCTCCTATACTTAATGTTCCTACATCTCCAATTAGTACCCTTGCCGGATACCAGTTGTACCGCAAGGTAGCTATAAGTGCTCCCAGAGCAGCTATGAGTACTATAAATGATGTAGTGGCCTTTATTAAAAATGCAATGATACTCAAACACCCAATAGCTGCTATTCCCATCCCTATTTCCAGGCCATTAAACCCAGCCAGCATATTTACTGCATTAGCTGCTCCTGTAATTCCAAACGGAACGAGGAACAAGGAGTATATTATGCCAAAATCAACTGCTCCTACAAAAGGAATGTTCATCGTCGTATGACCTGCCTTAATAGCTACCAGAGGAAAAGATGCGAATACAGGGATGATGGCTTTTATGCTTCTTGGCAGGAGTATAAGGTCGTCTATTATTCCTATGAGTGCAATCATGAGTATAGTTGAGAGAATGGCGAAGATATCAATAAGATTTATCTCTATTAAACGGTCAAAAAATGTCTCTATGGCAATAGCTATAATAACTCCTGCTGCAAACCCGGCAACTATGACAAGTCCTCCCATCTCAGCTACTTCTGGCTCACCAGGTTTATTTATGTCCTTTCCTACTATGCCTGTTTTTTTTAATTGCTGAATAGCCTTGGGAAACACCAGAAAGGTAACCAGAAAGGATACAAGGAAAATTAGAATGGATATTTTCATTTCAGGTCATCCATTTAAAAGAAGACACGATGAACCATATACCAAAACCTATTAACAGTAGACTGGATATGCCGTTTAATAAAAGCTGGGCTTTTCTTCCCCAGAGCTTTCCAGAGTGATGCACTCCTATGGATATAAGTGAATACCAGGTAAAGTCACATAACCAGTGTACAATTCCAAGAAGGATAAAGCCTATGAAGCCAAAGGTTGTAGACCTCATAATTAAAGCAGTGCCTACTGTGACCCACCATAAGATAAAATAAGGATTTAGAAGACTGGTTATGGCTCCGGCTATTGTAGCTTTAGATGTAGGGTTGTCTTTAAAAGAGGATTGCGTTGTGTTTTTTAAGTTAAATATACCTTTTCCCATGTAAATAAGAACCACTCCTCCTGCAATCCCCAGGAAGATTTTTACAGATTGATTTTGAAAAAGATTGTAAAGACCAAAATATATAAGGAACATAAGAGGAAATTCTACTATGCCATGGCCTATAGCTACAAAGGAACCGGCGAATTTTGACTTCCAGCTTTTAGATAAAGTAGCAGCAAGTACAGGTCCTGGCATCATAACACCTGACAAAGATATCCCTATAACCGTGAGCAAGAAAAAAGGCAAAGTCTTCCTCCTCGCAGGATGTTTTATAATTTTATAAACTATACATCCATCCTCTCTTATGTCAAATAGGGCAAGGAGGCTTTTACGGGCTTTTATCTTAAATTTTGGTGAGGTGAGGCTGGAGGAGTAACGCTGGATTTTTCCTTTTTCTCCCCGGGAGCTGCAGTTTCTTCTTCCTTTACTTTTATTCCTAATCCCCCTTTACTTAAAATCTCGTCAGCCAATCCAAAGCTTATTGCTTCTTTCGCAGTAAGCCATAATTCTTTCTTTAAAGCCTGTCTTATTTCCTCTTCAGATTTTCCGGTATTTTCTGCTAACAGACGATACATTTGATTTTCTATTTTGCCAAGGGCCATAGTTAACTCTTGTAAATCTTCAAAGTAAGAACTCCAGTTCTCAAAGACAATAGCAGGCTGGTGCAACATCACTATTGTATGTTCTCCCACATATCTTTTATCGCCACAGCTTAAGATTAAACCCGCACCTGAGGTTGCTTCACCCAGAGCAACTGTCACCACAGGATGTCGCAGGCTATTTATTACATCGCATATTGCCATTACTGCTGTTAACGACCCTCCAGGAGAGGTGATTCTTATACCAATGGGGGCTGTTCCCGGTTTAGAATCAAGGTTCATCAG
>JAGGZA010000015.1 GCA_021162265.1 Candidatus Aerophobota bacterium
CAATAAATCCTTCCTCTGATAAACACCATAAACCAAAAGTGCTACTATTGCCCCTAACCATGCTCCTCGAGAAAACGAGAAGAACAAACTTGTTAATATTAAAGAAAGACCGCCTCCCAATAATATCTTTCCTTTTCCCGGGGTTTGGGTAAAAAAAGCTAAGGTTATGATAAGAGCAGGAATCAATATTGTGCCAAATTCATTTGGGTTGGCAAAAAGAGTATGTGTTCTACAATCAAGCCTGCTAAAATATATGGTTAACCCATAGATACTTGATACAACAGAGCATACAATAAATATTATTGCTAATTTATTTAAAAAATATTTTTCCTTAATAAGATATTTTGCACCGAATAAAACCAGATATAAAGTTAAACCAAACGCTATAACCCACCAAAAAGCAAACAGCTTTCTCTTTGCATTTAATATAGATATTGGCAAGGTAAGAAGAAAGAGATTTGTCAGCAAAAAAAGAGTATCTTTTTTTATTTTGAGATCTCCCTTAAGCAATCTTCCTGCAAGGAGAAAGGGTAAAGCTCCTATACCTGAACCAATAGGTGTCCCTACAAACATTAAAATCCAACCCACCTTCAAAAAAAAGGAAGAAAATTTTTTTCTTATATCCTGGATACTTTCTTTTTTTAAACTATCTAACTTCATTTCTGCCTACCCTTCCTTCCTGCAGGATAACCTCAGCTACTCTCTCTGCTGCACCAGGTTTGCCCATTGTTTTTTTTAATTCAGAAGAGATAAAGGAAAGCCTCTTTTCATCCTGTAAAATCTCCAATGCTGAACTTGCAACATCCTGTGGTGTCACCTCACCCCTTAGCTCAGGAACAATTTCCCTTCCTGCATAAATATTAGGCAAGGAACAAAATTTTATCAATTTACTATATCTTCTAACTGCCCATTTTTTTATCTGCATCCCCACCCATGGAATGCCTCCTACAAGTCCGGCAATACCCTCAAGAGGAATAAATTCAGGTCTCTGAAAGGGGATGGTTACTACCATAGGGGTACCAAGGTAAGCAAGTTCTGCGGTGTTTGTGCCAGGGATAGTTAAAACAAGCGTGGAAAGTTGCATTACACTATATCTTTTCCTGGTAACTATATCCACCTCAATTCCCTTTGAAGTTAAAAGTTTCCACCGTGTATTTTCTCTAATTAACTTTGTTTTTGGGACATTCATAATTTTATTCACCTTTGCTTTATCAAGGGTAAAAAGTTCCTCTTCTTTAACAAAAGGAGAAAGAATAAGAAAGAAATGAGCTCGAGGAAGTCTTTCTTTAATAAGCTCGCAGGCTTTTAAAAAAAATAATGTCATATTAACAGTTATGTAAGGCCTGCTCCCCGGCACAATTGAAATAACAGGCTCTCCTTGAGGAAAAGGAGAATTAAAAATTCCTTCCTCTTCAATCTGATAAACAACACTGTCTATCATTAAATCCCCCACAACAACAACCTTATCAGAGTCAATCCCCTGACTGAGGAAATTATCTTTCTTCACTTTCTCGCTCAATACCATAAACTTTTTAAACCTATTATTCCATCTTGGCCTTTGCAAATAAGCTACTGCCGGGAACTTAAGTCTCCTTGAGATAAGGAGAGCATGAAATGGATCTCCTCCTAAAAAGACACATACTCCACCTTGCCTTTTTGCCTCAGCATAAAAAGGGAAGGATTTACCTAAAAATATATACTTCAAGTACTGCCCGGGTCTTACCACATACCTTACTCCGGGAAAATCCTTAGCCACATCTGCTTCCCTTCCACTTGCATACTGACAGGGAGGAATTACTAAAATAACCCGCACATCTTTAATTTTTTCTTGCACTTTCTTTACTACAGGTCTTACCCACCCAAAAATCTCCCCGGGACTATTTGCTATGATAAAAACATACATCTTGCTCTTACTACACCTTTAACTTTCTTGCCAGCCAGTTGTATTTTATCTGTACAGCCTTTTGTGGACAGAACTCCTGACAGCAAAAACATTTTATGCATTTTTTTCTATCGATTTTAGGATAATCGCTTGCCATTTTTATCGCCTCCACAGGGCAGTGTTTTGTGCAAACCATACATCCACCACACTTTTCAAGATCAATCTGAGGCTCTACTTTTATAAGATAGGGAGCAAGCAACTTCCCGATAAACAAAACAAAAGATGGCATTTTTTTTAAGAGAGTATTTACATTGTGAACCAGTTCAAAATCTTCAACCTTTACCTCATTTAAATCAGTACCCTTTATCTTTATCTTATCAAGTTCTGCTACTCCCAGTCCTCTCTCACTGGCTACTCTTATAATGTCAACATCCAGGGGGTCGCATCCAATTATACTTGAAGCCACTGCATCTATAGCTACAGGGTCCCTGCTTGCAAGAACCAATCCTATTTTGCGAGGAGACCCTGCAGCAGGACCATTTCCCTCCATACCTACAATTGCATCCATAATTGCAAGTTCTGGATAAACAGCAGTTAAAATGTCTGCCATTAGCTCAGCAAACTCTCCAGGTGTAGGGGCGATAGCATGCAGCTCCTTTTTCCTGAATCCTGGAATAGTTCCGTATAAATTCTTTATAGCTCCTGTAAAAAGAGCAAAGCTGTGAGTCTTTAATTTAGGCAGGGTTACTATCACATCAGCATCAATAACCTCTTTAGCTATATGCAGAAGAGGAACTTTTCTATTTTTAGAATTATCAATTTCCTTTATTTGCTGAAAGTTAACAATCTCTACATCTTCCTCCTCGGCAACTTCCTTAAACCCTGTAATCTCCCATGCCTTCTTTGCTTCCTCGTACCTGTATGCAATCCCGGAAGCTTCTCCTAAAAAGGGTACTCCACCCACCTCCTTAACAAGTTTCACCACAGCTCTTACAACAGCAGGATGCGTAGTCACAGCTTTCTCTGGTGGGTCCGCATTTAACATATTCACCTTCAGGAGAACCCTATCTCCTTTATGGATAATTCCCTCAAGACCACCTATAAGTTTAACGCTTTCCTTTACTGCCCTATCTACTTCCTCCTGCAGATAACTTTCGCATCTGACTATAGAAACTTCACTCATCTTTCACCTTCCTTCCAGCTGCTACCTCTGCTATAACTCTGGCTGCTCTTTCTGTAGCTCCGGGAGAACCCAGCTTTTTAACAACTTCCTTCAGATCTTCCCTCATTTTAGTTAATCTGTTAAAATCAGAGAGCAATTCCAGAACTACCTTTGCCAGATTATCCTCTGTAGCCTTAAACTGTAAAAGCTCCGGGACTATCTTTCTTTCTGCTAAAATGTTAGGAAGACCAACGCAGGGAAGACTTAACAGCATCTTTGCCAGGAAGTAAGTAGTAATATGCGTTTTATAAACAATCACCATAGGGATGCCAAGGCATGCAGCTTCAAGAGTAGCCGTGCCAGAAGCAGTGATAAGCAAAGTAGAGATATTCATCAAATCATAAATCCCATCGCTTAAAACTCTTACCTCAACTTTGCTCTTGCGAATAATCTCGTCAATTCTTTTTTGAAAAACAAAAGAGGCAACAGGGAGAATCTACTGCACTCCTTTTACCTTTCTATTTAAAATCTGTGCTGTCTTGAGCATCAAAGGCAAAAGGGTATTTATCTCGTATTCTCTGCTCCCTGGCAAAAGGCCAATTACAGGACGGGAGGGATCGAGAGAAAACCTTCTGCAAGCTTCCTCTTTGTCAAGTGCAGGTTTAACCAAATCCAGCAAAGGATGTCCTACCCAGACAACATCTGCCTTTGCCTTTCTGTAAAATTTTTCCTCAAAGGGGAAAATAGCAATAATTTTATTAACCCTCCTCGCCATCCTCTTCATCTTCCAGTCAGGCCAGGCCCACACAGGAGGAGCAACATAGTAAACAGTAGCAATTCCCAGTTTATTTGCCAGAGGAATAAGTCCCAAATTAAAATCTCTGCTATCTATAAGGACTAAAAGATCGGGGTTTTCCTCTTTTAAAATCTTCTCAACTTTTAACCTTACCTTTAAAAAAGAAGGATAATACTTCAATCCTTCTAAAAGACCTATAGTTCCCATATGAGTGGTAAACTCTTTCACCTCAACACCCGCTTTTTTCATTCTCTCTCCGCCAATACCTATGAAGCTTGTTGTAGGATAAAGTTTTTTTATAGCCTTAACCAGGTTAGCCCCATGCAGGTCTCCTGAAACCTCTGTTGCAGAAAGCATAATCTTTTGCAAAGCCTACCTCTTAAATTAGTATGTTGTCAATTAACCTGGTCCCACCAATCCATGCTGCAATTGTTATAAGGGTTTTTCCTCTTATCCTGTCTACAGGCTCAAGAGTATCTGGGTTGACCACTGCAACGTAATCTATCTTAAAAGAACCCTCTTTCTCTATTAAATGCCTTATAAGTGATGTTATGATAGAAGGGTCTTTTTCTCCTCTTTCAACTTCCTGTTTTGCCTTTAAAAGTGAGTTATATAATACTGCCGCTTTTTTTCTTTCCTCCGGGCTAAGATAACTATTTCTTGAGCTACAGGCAAGTCCATCTCTTTCTCTGACTGTGGGCAAAAGGATAATCTCTGTATCAATATTTAATTCCTGAACCATTTTCTTAACAACCATAGCCTGTTGATAATCCTTTTCTCCAAAATAACTATAATCAGGAAGAACTATGTTAAAGAGTTTGGTAAGAACAGTGGTTACTCCCTTAAAATGACCGGGTCGGAAGGTCCCTTCAAGAGTTTCGGTAAGCATTCCCTTTACCTCTACCCAGGTAGAAAAACCATCAGGATACATACTTTCTTTGAGAGGAGCGAAGACAACATCTACTCCCTCTTCTTCACAGAGCCTTAAATCTTCTGATAAATTTCTGGGATATCTTTTAAAATCCTCTTCTGGGCCAAACTGAGTAGGGTTAACAAAAATGCTAACCACCGTAAAGTCACAGTCCTCCCTCGCTCTTTTAATAAGAGAAAGGTGACCTTTATGAAGTGCTCCCATTGTCGGAACAAAGCCTATTTTATCCCCTTTAAGTTTTCTTTCCCTGCAACGAGTTCTCATTAAAGCAATATCTTTTATAATTTCCATTTGTCATTCCTTCTTCAATCTTTTTATATGTCTTATGCATATTTCTTTAATGTCAGGGTCCTGTGTTGAGTTATAAATCTTTTCCCACTGAACTATCGCATTTCCAATTTGACCATCTTTCTCGTAAGCATAGGCAAGAATTCTCTCTAAAATAGGGGGATGCCCCTCAAGCTGAAGAGCTGTTTTTATCCCCCTTATAGCTTTCTTGTAATTTTTTAATTTAAAAAGATAAATACTAAAATCCCTGTAAAGCCAGAGATCAAAAGCATAAGGGTTTTTAGCTATGCCTCTGTTTAAAAAATCAATTGCCTCATCTATGTATCCCAGCTCCTCCAGGGCAAGAGCTGCAAAGGAGTAAGCAGGTATAAAATGGGGAGAGGTAAAACTAACAACCTGCAACACAGGATATATCTTATTGAATTTATCCTCTCTTTTTAACTTCCAATCCCCAAAGTGTTGAATTGCCTGAAGAAATAAAAAATCCGAGGCAACCTGTTTAAACCCAAACACAATCGCTGCACTCATCAAAGCTGCCTCTTCTGGGTTATTCCTTGAAAGAAAGCTAACCACCTGCCTTAATGGAACCTCCTGGAGAAAACATTTTCCCACATCAATTTCAATCAAATATTTACCAAGAAAAAGAAAAATCAAAATAATAACTAAAAGATATCCTCTTTTAACCTTAATTAACCCTAACTTCATCCAATATTTCTTTAAACCCGGGGAAAGATACATCTATGCATCGGGTGTTTTTAATTAAGGTATTGCCTTCTGCACAAAGACCGGCTACAGCAAGAGCCATTGCTATCCTGTGATCACCCCAGCTGTTAACTTCTGCACCCTTCAACCTACCCACTCCATAAATTAACATTCCATCTTTTCTCTCTTCTATTTTTGCACCCATCCTGGTAAGCTCGCTGCAGATAGCTTTTATCCTATCAGTTTCCTTAACTCTTAGTTCCTCTGCACCTTCAATTAAGGTCTTCCCTTTAGCAAAACAAGCTACAACAGCTAAAACAGGTATTTCATCTAAAAGCTGGGGCACTTCATTTCCACCCACTCTTACTCCCTCAAGTATATCTTCACTCTCTATCTCCAGATCAGCTACCTCTTCTCCACTGATCATTTTTTGATTATGGATATTTATCCCTGCCCCCATCTTCTTAAGAACCCTGATAAATCCACATCGGGTGGGATTAACCCCCACTCTCTCAATTTTTATCCTTGACCCTTTTAAGATCAAAGCCGCTGCAATAAAAAAAGCCCCGGCTGATATATCTCGAGGCACAAAAAAGTTCCTTGCTTCAAGCTCCTGTCCCCCTTCAATGGATATCCCCGAATCATCAACGCTCACTCCTGCACCCATATAAGTCAACATCCTCTCGGTATGATCTCTTGATCTGTAGGGCTCCTTAACTTTTGTTACACCCTCTGCGTAAAGACCGGCAAGAAGAAGAGAAGATTTAACCTGGGCTGAGGCTACTGTAAGGTTATGGATTTCCCCCTGCAAATGACCTCCTTTAATGCTCAAAGGAGCAAAATAACCCTCCCTTGCCCATATCCTTGCTCCCATCCTGCGAAGAGGAAGAACTATCCTCCCCATTGGTCTTCTTCTTAAAGATGAATCTCCTGTGAGAACTGAATAAAAGTCCTGAGCTGCTAAAACTCCAGAGAGTATTCTCATAGTTGTCCCTGAATTCTGACAATTCAGCACATCTTTCGGCTCTCTCAACCCTCTCAAACCTCTTCCCTCAATAACTATTTTCTCACCTTTCCACCTGACATCTATCCCTAAATCTTTAATACATCTTAAAGTAGCAACACAATCTTTCCCTCTTTGAAACCCCTCTATATAAGATGTTCCCTTTGCAATTGAGGACAGGATCAATGCTCTATGAGAGATAGACTTATCTCCTGGAAGATTTATCTTGCCTTTAAGATATCTGGAAGGACTAACAACTAAGCAGTTTTTTTTGATATTTCCTGCCGGCAACATCTAAACTTCCCTTCCCACAGCATGGGCTATTTCTTTTATCTCTCCCATCAATTGAGCAAAATTATCAAAAGGAAGAGATTGAAATCCATCTGACAGGGCTTCCTCTGGTCTGGGATGAACCTCTATTAAGAGTCCATCAGCACCAGCAGCAATTGCTGCCCTTGATAGAGGAAGCACAAGTTCTCTTTTTCCCGTTCCATGACTGGGGTCTACTATCATAGGGAGATGAGAGAAAAGCTGAGTTAAAGCCACCGAGGTTAAATCAAGGGTAAAACGGGTAGAATCCTCGAAAGTCCTTATGCCTCTTTCGCAAAGAATAACATTATAGTTCCCACTTGATAGAATATACTCAGCCGACATAAGAAATTCTTTAACAGTAGCCGCCATTCCTCTCTTTAAAAGAACAGGTTTCTTCGTCTTCCCAACTTCTTTTAAAAGGTCAAAATTTTGCATATTTCTTGCTCCAATCTGAATAATATCTGCATAAAGACAGACAATTTCAAGCTGCCTTGGATCCATAGCCTCGGTTACAACTGGAAGACCGGTAATCTTGGAAACCTCAGCAAGATACCTCAAACCTTCTTCCCCCAACCCCTGGAAGGAGTAAGGAGATGTTCGGGGCTTAAAGGCTCCTCCTCTTAAAATAGAAGCTCCTGCCTCTTTAACTGCCCTTGCTGTTTCCAGAAGAATCTCCCTGTTTTCCACAGCACAAGGACCTGCCATAACAACTACTTTTTTCCCTCCTATAACAACATTTTTAATCTTTATAACAGTATCTTCTCCTTTAAACTCTCTGCTCACCAATTTAAAAGGCTTGGATATAGGGGTAACTGACTCCACAATAAACATAGCCTCAAAAATGTGACGAGTCCTTATGGCATTCTCTCCAATTACTCCTATTATTGTTCTCTCCTTACCTCTTGAGACATGGGGAGTAAACCCTAATTCTTTTATCTTCTCTATTACATGTTGAATTCCCTTCTCCGTTGTTCCTGGTTTTAAAGTTATAACCATTTAATTACCTCTTATTCTTCTCCTCTGGGATAAGAACCCAGAATCTTTAAGAAAAAACACTCCTTTTCAAGTTCTGATAAAGCTTTTTTAACAGCCTCATCATCTCTGTGACCTAAGAAATCCACAAAAAATACATATTCCCAGGCTTTCTTTTTAGTAGGACGAGATTCTATCTTGGTTAAATTAATCCCATATTTTCTAAAAGGAGCAAGCATATCATAAAGGGCTCCTACTCTATCTTTAATAGAAAAAAGTATAGAAGTTTTGTCCTGTCCACTTCGTTCAGCATAATCTCTGCTAATAACAAGAAACCTTGTATAATTATGAGGAGAATCCTCTATATGGTCTTCTAAAACCTCAAGTCCATAAAGTGCTGCCGCTATCTCTGAGGCAATAGCACAGGCTTCTTCCTCCTGTGAAGCAAGCTGCGCTGCCTTTGCTGTGCTTTCAGTTTCATAAATCTTCACCCAGGGGAGGTGTTCCTCAAGCCATATCCTGCACTGAGCTATAGCTTGAGGATGGGAGTAAAGTTTCTTTAAATCCTCTAACTTCCCTTTGCCCAGAAGGTAATGAGCTACCTCAAGAATTACCTCAGCACATATTTTCAAATCTGAATCAAGAAACATGTCAAGAGTATGGGAAACTACTCCCTCAGTTGAGTTTTCTACCGGTACAACACCATAATCAGCTTTACCTTTTTCCACCATTGCAAATATCTCTCGAATATTTCTTGCAGGGATATACTCTGCATTATGACCGAAATTCCTTATAGCTGCAAGATGGGTGAAGGTTGCAGGTGGGCCAAAATAAACTATCCTTAATTTTTTCTGAAGGGAAACAAAGCAGGTTAGAATAGTTTTTAAAATCTCTTTTAACTCCTTGCCAGGTAAAGGTCCTCTGTTTAAAGCAAGGAGTCTGTCAATAACTATTTTCTCCCTTCCAGGAGAATAGTAACTCCTCCCTTCCTTCTCCTTTATCCTGGCTATTTCCAAAACCATTTCAGCTCTTTTATTTAAAAGCTCTATAAGCTGAGAATCTATTTTATCAATTTCTCCTCTTAATTTATTTATCTCCATCTTCTCTCTCCTTATTTAAAAAATCAAAAAGAGCCTCCAGAGCAAAAATATATCCTGATGGTCCAAACCCGGATATCTGACCAATACATACTGCAGCTATAAATGACCTCTGGCGAAAATCCTCTCTTTTATATACATTGGAAAGATGCACTTCAATTGCAGGTAGATTAACAGCCACTATAGCATCTCTTATAGCGATACTGGTATGAGTGTAGGCTGCAGGATTAATTATAATACCCTGAGCCCACTTTTTTGCCTCCTGAATTAAATCAACAATTTCTCCTTCTGAATTGGACTGTTCAATTCTCACCTTGCAACCTAAACTATTTGACTTTTGCACTATCATCTCGTTAATAGCAGAAAGGGTAAGTTTTCCATACCATTCAGGTTCTCTTTCTCCCAAAAGGTTAAGATTTGGACCATGGATAACCAGAATATTAATCATTAAACAAGCTCCTTTATTACTTTCTCTACAAGGCAAAGGGGAACATCACCTCTTAAAGAAACCCTGCCAATATCTTCTGGAACTACAAAGAACAGCCTTCCCTCCCTTGCCTTCTTGTCAACTTTTAATGCCTGCAAAATCTCCTCAGGGTTAAGCCCTTTTGCCTTAACAGGTAACTTTGTCTTCTTTATTAGATTTTCCAGCCTTGCAAGATAGTCTGAAGAGAAAACACCCATCTCCTTTCCTATTTTAGCTGCACCTACCATCCCTATAGCTACTGCTTCTCCATGAGTATACTTCCCATACTTTGAAACAGCTTCAATAGCATGGGCTATCGTATGACCAAAATTCAATACCTGCCTTATACCTTTTTCCTCTTTCTCATCTTCCTCTACCACCTTAATCTTCACCTCAACTGCTTTCTCTATTATACTTCTTAAAATTCCAATATCCCTGAAGGATAAAATCCTTGATATGTTCCTCTCAAGATAGGAGAAAAAACCGCCATTTTCTATAATAGCACATTTAATCACCTCTGCCATCCCCTCTCTTATCCTTCTTAAAGATAACGTTCTTAATAGAATAGGGTCTATCAGCACAAACCTTGGCTGATAAAAGGCACCTACGAGGTTCTTCCCCTGAGAAAGGTTAACCGCTACCTTCCCACCCACTCCAGAATCAACCTGAGATAAAAGAGTGGTTGGCACTATAATAAAATTAATTCCCCTTAAAAAAGTAGCTGCCGCAAACCCTGCAAGATCTCCTACTACTCCTCCTCCCAGAGCCAGTATAGACGAGGTTCTATCAAGTCCTGCTTTTAAACAAAAATCATAAATTTTTTTTACCTTGGAAAGAGACTTAGACCTTTCTCCAGCAGGTACTTTAAAAGAATAAGTCTCAAATCCCCATTTTTCAAGAGAATCCTCTATTCTTCCCCCATAAAGAGGAAAATCATTGGTGTCAGAGACTACAAGTATCTTTTTCCCTTTAATAAAATCTTTTGTAATCTCACCTATTCTATCCAGAGAAAAACCAATAAAAACAGGATAACTTTTCTCCTTTAAACTTACCTGCAATCTCTTTGAAGATAAAATTTTAACTATCCTATCCACCGTCTGTAAAACTGAGAGAGAGGATGTATCAATTATAATGTCAGCCTTGTTGTAAAAGGGTGCCCTTTTTTTAAGGAGCTGCTTTATTCTCTCTTTTCTATCAAGATGGATATTTAAAAGAGGCCTTTGCTCATCTCCTGTAGTTCTTTCCAGAATTGTCTGCAAATTTGCTTTAAGACAGATAACAATTCCTCCTTTTTTTAAATTCTCCATATTTTCTCTTTTTAAAACAGCCCCACCTCCTGTTGAAATAACACTCTCATCAATCCGGGAAACCTCCCTTATAACCTCCTCCTCTATCTTACGAAAATAATCTTCGCCTTTTTTGGCAAAAATCCTGGGTATGGAGCAGTTTTCTTTTTTTTGAATAATCTCGTCAACATCAATATACCTCTTACCAAGAACTCTGGAAAGCTCTTTTCCAACACTGCTTTTACCTGTACCCATAAAACCAACTAAAACAATA
>JAGGZA010000006.1 GCA_021162265.1 Candidatus Aerophobota bacterium
CTATTCCATTTGCCCCTAATATACCCAGGTCAATATCGGCAATGTGCATGGAGCCACCTTTTCCCTTGCAGTAACCTGTTTTTTTGCCATAGAGCTCTGCCATCATAAGCCTGACATCACCACCTTTAGCAATTAAATGACCGTGACCTCTGTGAGTACTTCCTATGTAATCATCTTCTCTAAGACAGGAGGTAACACCTACCGCTACTGCTTCCTCACCTATATAAAGGTGTTTTAACCCCGGCAGGATACCCCGGATATGAAGCTCCTCAACCTTTGTCTCAAATTTTCTTATCCTTAGCATCCTCTGGTACATATCAAGTAGTTTCTCTTTCTCTAACTTGGGCATTTTTATCTCCTTATTCCAGAAAACCGGGGGTTTCCTTTGGTATACCTTCTTTATCCCATCCTCTTATACTGTAATACTCATCCAGCATATAGAAAAACTCATCTTCACTTACTACTTTGCCATCATCTTTTCTTGGTTCTTTAAAAAGTCTTTGAGGAAGTATATCATCTTTTTTAGTTAAACCCTCTCTCATACTTATCATACGTCTTAAAGTAGTAATATCGTTTGCCATTTTTCTAAGCTCATCCTGGGTATATTTTATTCCCGTTGTTGCTTCAATAATAGTTATAACATCATCCCACTGAACAAGGTCTCTGAAGAATCTGCACAAAATAAGGGTATCGAAAATAGTCATTCTATCTTCCCAATCAATAAGAAGTTTTGCCTTACCTTCAATTTGTTCCGGAGGAATTATTCCGGCAAGCTCAGGCTTGTAAAATGTTGCTGTTAAATGACAGGCTCCTCGGGGAGATGTTCCATATTGAAGCCCCATTCCTTTCAATATACGAGGGTCAAATCCTGCAGGATCAAGTCCTTTAACGTGAACGGCAATATCTTCTGCATCAAAGTACTTTGCTGCATACTTTATTCCCCGGGAGAGAACATCCCCTATTCCTTCTCTTTTTATAATACTGTGCAAAAGCTCTGCTACCTTGTCAGGATCACCATACTCAATCTTATCCTTAATTCTTCCCCTCCTCGAAAGTTCCATGCAAAAAGCAATAAGATTGCCAGAGGTTATAACATCTATCCCTGCTCTATCACATATATCATTAAAGTAAGCAATTTCCTCAAGAGATGATACCTTACACTGACCTCCAAAGGCATAAATAGTCTCATGGTCAGGACCTTCTATTTTTAAACCTTTATGCCTTCCCTTTAAAACCTCTGATATTTTACCGCAGGCAATAAAGCATCTGTAACAGGCATGAGGGGTTACCTTTAAATTACTCAATAAGGATTCTGCACTTATCTTCTCCCATTCTTCAAAACTTCCCTTATTCCAGTACTCTGAAGGCCACGCTTTTACCTTATTAAGGATAGAAACCATCTGAGGAGTTCCATACTTCTTATAGGCGGCAACTCCCGGGTCGTTTTTACCCTTTTTAACAAGGGACTTCACATAATCTGTTAGCATATCATCATCAGCTAAAGGAAAAGAGGCATTTCCATGAAAAACAATAGCCTTTAATTTCTTTGAACCCATTATTGCTCCCATCCCACATCTTCCTGCACTCCTCCAGTAGTTATTCTCTATGCAGGCAAAAGCCACTAAATTTTCTCCTCCCGGACCTATAGTCACCGCCTGTGCTCCAGGAACACCAACTTCCTCCACAACTTTATCCTCTGTCTCATAGGTATCTTTCCCCCAGAGATGAGTTGCCGAATGAAATTTAACCCCTTCATCTGAAATCTCAAGATACAAGGGAGAGGAGGATGCCCCCTTTATAACTATTGCATCATAACCTGTAGCTTTTATCTTGGGGGCAACATAACCACCTGAATAAGAATCAGCGAAAAAACCTGTCAGGGGAGACTTGGCAAAAACTGCGTATCTGCTTGCTCCCATCATTTTTGTCCCGGTAATGGGACCTACCGTGAAAATAAGAACGCTTTCTGGGGATAAAGGGTCTGTACCCTTTTTTAAATTTTTCCATAAAAGGTAGGCTCCAAGACCTCTTCCTCCTAAAAAAGACTTAAGAAGAGTATCGGAAATTTCCTCATCCCAAAATTCCTTCTTGCCCACATCAATATAAAGAACTTTATTGTAAAATCCTTCCACTTTGATCCTCCTTCAATATTATTGAAACCAACTGTTACATGCTCTTTTTATAAAGATTTAAAATGTCATCTCTGGACAAAGTTACAGGATTGGCTTCTATCGGACCCTTCATTGTAGAAAAAACACTTTTAACCATATCTTCAAATTTATCTTCCTCCACACCAAGGTCTTTTAAGGTAATATTAAGATTTATCTTTTCTAAAAGATCCTCAATCACCTCTACACTTTTTAGAGCCTCTTTTCTGGTGAAAGAATTTATCTTTTTCCCTGCTACCTGGGCAATCTGACAATACTTCTTTACCGTTTCATCACCTCCATTTTCTATGTTAAAACGAATACTTTCACAGGTTAACGCAGCTAAAGCTTCTCCATGACTTACAGCGGGATAAAAGGCGCTTACAGGATGACTTAAAGCATGAGGAAGAACAGGTCTTGAAGTAACAAGAGCCCATCCTGCCAGAGTATCTGCTATAGCCATATTTTCTCTTGCCTCAAGATTACTCCCATCGTTGAAAGCCTCTGGCAAATACTTAAGGACAAGTTCCATCCCCTTTAAACAGTAAATATCTGTGATAGGATTTGACCTTCTTGAGACAAAACATTCGGTAAGATGAGCCATCACATCAAATCCTGTCCTGGAAGTTAAAGATGGAGACATAGAGGAAAGAATATCAGAATCTACAATAGAAACCTTCGGACAGATAAAGGGACTCAGTATTCCAATTTTTTCCCTGGTTTGTTCATTTGTCACAACAGCAAATCTACTTACATGGCTTCCGGTACCAGAAGTAGAGGTAATTGCTACAACAGGTAGAGTCTTGGAAGTTATGGAGCGAGGATTTTCGTTTGCCAGAGAAAAGTCCCATATAGATATAGATGTCTCCCTACCTTCAAAATGCCCTGCAACAACAGCTATATTCTTTGCAGTGTCTATTGCTGACCCTCCTCCAAGCCCTATAGTAACATCACACCCTTCATCTATTGCTATCTGCGCCCCCCTGTTAACTATATCTACAGTAGGATTAGGAGTTACCTCTCCGTAATGTATTACTTCGATACCTTCCTTTTCCAAAAATTCAATACACTTATCTAAAAAACCTAATTTTTTCATACTAATTTTACCGGTTACAAGAAGGGCTTTTCTTCCTAATTTCTTAACCTCAACCCCTACGCAACTTAAACTTCCCTTCCCAAAGACAATATCAGTTGCTGGAAGAGTATATCTAAAAGACTCCATGAGTTCCCTCCTCTTTTAATAAATATCATTAAAACAATTTTCAATTATGTATTTATATACTGTATATTGTATATGAATATTTGTCAACCCTCTTATTTTAATCCATAAAAAGTCCTCCATTCACATCAACAATCTCACCTGTAATAAATTTCGCCTTCTCAGACACAAGGAAAAGCACAGTTTCAGCTATATCCCTTGGTTCTCCAAAATGACCAAGAGGTATCTGTTTTATAAAAATACCTTTTTCCTCTTCAGACCAGATATCTGTCATTCTCGTCCTTATTTGCCCGGGACAAATACCGTTTACATTTACCCCATAAGGAGCCAGCCTCAATGCCAGGGATTTAGTAAGACAAATAACCCCTGCCTTGGAGGCAGAATAGTGAGCTCCCGCCAAAATTCCGCCTATCTTAGCTGCGACTGAAGAAATGTTAACAATCTTTCCCCATCGTTGAGCCATCATAGAGTGCATTACAGCCTGACAGCAAAGAAATGTCCCTTTAAGATTAACTGCCAGAACTCTATCCCATTCCTCTTCGGTTATCTTCTCAAACGGCACATAATAACAAATGCCAGCATTATTCACCAGAATATCTACTTTTCCAAAATCATCTATAATCTTTCCAAATACCTTTTTAACTTCTCTGCCGGACGAAACATCTAATTTAACTGCAAAAGCAGAAAGACCCTGATCTTTCATTTCTTCCACCGTTTGCCTGGAAGCCTCATAGTCGACATCACAAACAGCTACCCTGACACCTTCTCCTGCTAAAGTCTGGCAGATAGCCTTACCTATTCCTCGAGCTCCTCCTGTAACAACAGCTATCCTTCCCTCCAATTCTCTCATTATAAACCTCCGTCAAACCCGCTTTTTATAAACTTCCGGGTTAACAAGATACTCTGGATATCTTCCCTCAATAACATCCACGACACTTTTTGCTGCCATCATACCCATATTGTAGAGAGCCTCGTAGGTATAAGCACCAATATGAGGAGTTGTAATTATATTATCAAGAGACAGAAGAGGCAGATTTGAAGGTGGCTCTTTAGAGTACACATCAAGGGCTGCTCCAGCAATTTTTTTATCTTTGAGCCATCTATAAAGAGCAACCTCATCTACAATACCGCCTCTTGCGGTATTTATTAAAAAGGAGCTTTTTTTCATCTTTGAAAGCTCTCTTTCTCCTATAAAGTTCCTCGTATGAGGAGTAGAAGGCAGATGGAGAGTAATAAAATCTGAATTTCTCAAGAGAAAATCAAGCTCAACCTTTTTCGCTCCTGCCTCATCTGCCTGATTATTTCTCCTGATGTCAAAGTAAAGAACATCCATATTAAATCCTATTCCTCTTTTTGCCACAGCAAGACCAATATTACCCATACCTATTACTCCCAAAGTCTTCCCCCACACAGAGTAACCAAAAAACCTTTTCCAGCCACCTTCTTTTACATTTTTATCAGCTTGAGGGATAGATCTTGCTAAAGATAAAATTAATCCAAAGGTAAGATCAGCTACCGCATCTAAGTTAGCTCCAGGGGTATTGGTAACCACCACGCCTTTATCAGTTGCTTCTTCTAAATCTACATTGTCTATTCCAACTCCATAGCGGGCAATAACCTTCAATTTATCTGCCGAGGATAAAGTATATTTCCCAACTTTATCCGAACCAATAATTAAACCATCAACTCCTTTAACCCTCTCAGAAAGCTCCTTATCAGTTAAAGGGCGACCAAGTTCGGTCCATAAAAGTTCATATCCTTTTGACTCAAGTAACTTTACCGGTTCCTTCACAATTTTACCGAAGGAAAGAGAAGTAACAAGAATCTTTATTGACAAAATGCCCTCCCTTTATACTGACTTTACTCTCCGAAAAAATCTAAAAAGGCTATGATGTATTTATATAATTATGATACTCATTATAGGCTGTCAGCAGGTAGTTGTCAAACTATCCTGCTAAAATAAAAAACAAATGGAAAGAAAAAATTGCCCGGCAGGAAGAAGAGGAAATTATCCTCCTATCTGAAACATAAATCTTCCTGAAGTATTGAAGTCAGGAGAAATTTTTCTCCTTTTTTCTTTGAAATCTAAAACTAATTTAATAACTTTATTAAATTCGTTCTCTGTATTATCTTTTCTTAAAACATTCTTTATGTCTATTTCATAATTTGATGCCAGGCAGGGTTTTAATTTCCCATCTGCACTGAGACGGAGTTTGGAGCAATTCTGGCAAAAAGGTTTGCTGATAGGACTTATAAAACCTAAAACAGTATCAGAATTTTTAAGTTTAAAATATTCTGCAGGACCATTACCAGGGAAAAAATCGGGTTGAAGCATCCCCCATTTTTTCTCAATTATCTTTTTTATCACCTGGTTAGAAACATACCAGCGATTCATCCCTCTTCCATTAATAGGCATATATTCTATAAATCTTACCACCAGAGAATTATCCTTAGCAAAATTTACAAAATCCAGCGTTTCTGTATCGTTTATCCCTCTAAGAACAACTGTATTTATCTTTAGTGGCTCTAATCCAACCTTTCTGGCAACTTTTATTCCTCTCAGTACGCGTAATAATCCATCGTATCCCGTGATCATTTTAAATTTTTCCCTACTCAATGTATCAAGGCTAACATTTACTCTATGAAGACCTGCTTTTTTTAAATCTAAGGCAAATCTCTCAAGCATCACTCCATTAGTAGTTAATGTAATACTCTTTATTTGTTTTATGCTGGCAATCATACCAATGAGTTTAATTACATCTTTTCTTACCAGTGGTTCTCCTCCAGTTATCCTGACTTTTTCCAGTCCCCGGGGTAGCATCAACTTAACAAATTTTATAATCTCCTCAAACCTGAGAAGCTCTTCTCTCTGCAGTAGTTTCACATTTTCTCTTGGACGGCAGTAAATACAGTTAAGATTACATCTATCTGTAATGGAGACTCTCAGATAATCTAACTTCATTTGCTCCTCCAAACTTAAATAAAAAGATGCACAGCCGTTGCTTTAAAACTTAAAAAAACCCTATCTCCTTCTCTCAAATCCATCTCTTCAAAAGAAGCCTTGGTAATAAGAGCTGTCATTCTTTCACCAATGTCTGCAGTTACATAGAAAACCTCACCTCTATTTATAACTTCAACAACCTTTCCTGGGTAGCAATTCCGTGCACTTGAAGAAAAAGGCCTTTGGGAAATAATTATATCCTCAGGCCTCACAGTAAAATAAACTCTTCCCTCAATTTTACGAAGATTACTCGCAACCTCTATTACTGTTCCACCCGTGTCAACAAAAGTACGATCATCCTTTTTAATCATATTTCCACGGAAGATATTCTTTGCACCAAGAAAATTTGCTACAAAGGAAGAAGATGGCCTCTGAAAAATATCAGTAACATCCCCGACTTGCTCTATCTTTCCTTCATTCATCACCGCAGCTTTGGTTGCAAGGTATAAAACGTCAGTAAAATCATGGGTTACCATAAAAAAAGTTATACCTGTTTTCTGATGAATTCTTTTTAACTCTTCTCTAATCTCCTCCTTAAAATTAGGATCAAGAGCACTTAACGGTTCATCTAAAAGTAAAATTGAGGGATTTATCACCAAAGCTCTGGCAAGTGCAACTCTTTTCATCTCTCCTCCGCTTAAATTCACTGGCAGACGCTGCAAAATAGAATGAAGCCGCAGTTGTTCAACAAGTCGATGTAGCCTCTTTAAAGATTCACTGCTCCCTTGTTTATTAAAATGCAATCCATATTTAATGTTTTTCAGAACAGTTAGATGAGGAAAAAGCGCACAGTCTTGATATACAATACCAATCCTTCTTTTTTCTGGAGGCTCTTTTGTAACATCAACTCCTTCAATATAAATCCTTCCTTTTTTAACTGGCACCAAGCCCACAATTGTCTCCAGAAGAACTGTCTTCCCGGCTCCGGTTGGTCCGAGAAGAACAAAAAACTCACCTTTCTCAATAGATAAATTAATATCCTTAAGAGAAAATCCGGGGAAATTGATGTAAAGGTTCTCAATTTTTATCATATTTTCAAATCCTTAGGCACAGATAAAATACGCAAAACCAAAAATAAAGTAAGACAGACGAGGGTAAGCAAAACAGCTACTGGTTGAGAGTAAGATAGTCCATAGGCTTCAAAGCGTTCATAAATCAAAACTGGCGCAATCATAGGATGATAGGCAATAACTACTACTGCCCCGAATTCACTGATAGCCCTTGCAGAACACATGATAATCCCTACAAGCATACTCCTCCAGGCGAGAGGAAAAGTAACTCGTAAAAAGGTACTAAACAAAGAAGCTCCTAAACTGCGTGATACACCCTCCAGCCGAGAAGAAACTCCCCTAAAACCATCTTTAGCTGCGTTGATATAAAAAGGCATCCCAACAAAGGTAAGAACGACAACAATTCCCAAAACACTACCCATCACTCGAACCCCTATCCTGCTCAGTATCTGACCAAACCAGTAATTCCTACCCACGACACTTAAAATGGCAATTCCTACAACAGGATGAGGAATAACCATGGGAAGATCAATTATATTCTCAACAATTCTCTTGCCAGGAAAATCTTTGCGAGCCAGAAGATAAGCAAAGGGAGTTCCGACAAAGAAAGAAATTATACCTGCCAGAGAAGCTGTATAAACGCTCAACCATATTGATTTTAATACATCCTTATCCTTAACTGTAGCTGAGAGACTACTCCAGGAAGAAGACATAAACATTTTTATGAGGGGAAGCGTAATAAACCCCATAACAATAACTCCACAAACAACTGTTACTATTGTAAAAAATTCTCTTCTATTGCTCATTTGATAACCCTCACAAGGTCTTTAATCTCAGCAGGCAACCCTTCTCTCATTTTCTCATCTGCAACCAACGGGGGTACAAGTGGTGGTTGACCGAAATGGTTGAGAATCAGCAATCCCTTCTCAGGAGTTAATAAATACTTCAAAAAAGCAATGGCTATTTTTCTTTGAGGTGCATCTTTTAGCAGGGTTATACCATAAACTATAGGTTTTCCCTTAACTTCTATATATTCACCAGGTTTCTCTCCAGAAATATTAACCTTTGCCCTCTTATAAAAATAAGCGTATTCAGGAGAGCCAAGGTTAATTTCATCCGGGAGGCGGATAAAATTAAGGTTATGCTGGACAGCAACAGATAAATACTCAAAAGCATAATCCATGTTCCCCGTTTGAAGAAGAGAAATAAGTTCCACTGATTTGGGTCTTATATTTTCCCTTGGACGGTTGTCAATGCACCTTTTATATAAACCCGGCTTATTATAATAAATCTCAGCAAGCTGAAGAACTATTAAACTCCTGTAGCCACAAGGATCAATATCTGGATCGGAATGACCCCACACAACACCTTTCCTGGACAGGATATCATACCAATTATCCCGGTTAATTATATCAGCATGCCTGCTTTTATCAGTATAACAAAGGACAAGCTGATTAGTTGCAAATTGAATATTCCAGTTAGCAAATTGAGGTATAAGAAATCTATCAATTACAGTAAAATCAGCCGATGCCATAATATCGCAGGGTTTTTTTAATTCGGTAATTTTACGAGCGCATCTTACACTACCTGCAGGTTCTCTTAAAATATCTACCTTGGGATAAAGCTTCTCAAATTCCCTCTCCATCTTCTCAAAAGGAACAGTTAAACTCCCCGCATGGAAAATAATAAGCTTACCTTTCAATTCTCCAAAAGTTTTACTTAAAGGAAAAACGAGGCTAACCATTACAATAACACTCACAACTAACCTGCGCATAATTGCTATTTTTTTCATCTTATTCTCCCTTAAAGTAATTCCATATCAAATAAAAAAAGCCAATATCGTTTGGAAAGATACTGGCTTTTTACAAAGTAATTTCTTCTTTCCAAACACGGGAGGCATAGTCATTTCTAACTATACCCTATCGGCCATTTGCCATAGGACAAATTTTCTTCCTCCCTTAGGCAAATAGCTCGAAGAAATTACATCCTTCCTTTTCTATTAAAGAACCAAACATCGAATTTATAAATTCTTAACAGCAGGAAAATTTACCTATCTTCCCTGCTAACTTTTATAATAACCTCTTTTATTTCCTCTTTTTCATCTTTTCTTTTCAAGGGATCAACTACTGCTAAAACTAAGTTCCTCACCATTTTTTTAAGAAAAAAATTAAGAGGGAGTTTTTCCCCATTAACAATCACTTCTACTTTATCAGTAATCTTTTCCATAACTTTCTCCATAAAGTCAACTATTTTGCCAATCTCCTGTGGGTTAAAAACCGGTTTATCTGTATTTATCTCAAAATCGCTAACAACAGCAATAACTTTTTCCAAGGAAGGATTTATTTTCTGGCTAATTCCTTCCCGCAACAACTCTATTTTTTTTATCTCTCGCAGATTACTGAAACCCTCAACCAGCACCACATCAAAACTATAAAATAGCAAAGAGAAATATTTGAGAATATCTTCTTCCCTTTCCTCCTTTATTCTTTCTACAAAAGCAAATCTCTGTGGAGAAGCCAGAAAAACTCCTTCTGCTCCTTTTTGATAAAACTTCCAGGAATCCTTCCCCTCTCTATCTAAGTCAAAACCATGAGGACAATTTTTAACTACTCCTACTCTGTATCCTCTTTTTATAAGTTCAGGAACTAACTTAAGTATTAGAGTGGTCTTACCTACATCTGACCTGCCAACTATTCCAAAAAGAAAAGGCACTTAAACTATCTCCTGTATTTGCTTAATATTACCACAATCAGGACCTATGTCAACCACCTATTATTATATAGCTCTCACAATGATGCGCTTCTCTGAAAATCTCTAAACATTTCGTTAATCGTGACCCTCCCCCAGAAGAAGGATATTGATACCGCTATAGCATTCCCTGTAATTATTCCCAACCAGACACCTGTGAGACCAAATCCAATAATAACTCCAAACAAATACGCTATTGGAACCTGAAGAACTACTGTTCTCAAGAGTGTAACCATTAAAGCTCTTTCACCCTTTCCAACTCCCTGGAACATCGCTGAGGTAAGCATACCCAGAGGAATTGTCGGATAAAGAAAAGCTGTCCATCTTAAAAAACCAACCAAATCATCCACTATACGAGCTGCTCCTTTAGAATAAGTAAAAAGATAAGCCACTTGAGAAGTGAATAAAGCTATAATTATAGCTACCCCGAGTTCTATTAAAATCCCTATCTTTATAGCATACAGATAAGCTGTATTAAGTTTTTCCTTATCTCTTGCTCCAAAAGCTGCCCCTGTGACAGAGGTAACAGCCATAGCCATTCCCAATAAAGGAATACTCCCCAGCATAACTATTCTCCAGCCACTGGTAAAAACTGCAATACCATCTGTCCCACCCGCTTTTATAACAATAAGATTCAAAAAAATCATACTTATGGACATTGAAAGTTGAGCTGCCGAAGCAGGTATACCTACTTTAAGAATTTCCTTTACTATTTTCCTGTTAGGCTGAAAGTCCCTGAAGCTTATGTCCACATAGGTATCTTTTTTTATAAAGAACCAGTAGAAAAATAAAGTTGCTGAAATTACAATTGAAGTGAGTGTTGCCCACGCTGCGCCAACTACACCCATTTTGAACGTATAAATATATATAGGGTCAAGGATTATATTGAGCCCGGAGCCAGCAATCAGTGCATACATTGCTCTTTTTGTGTCACCCTCTCCTCTTAGTATTGCACTTGCTACATTGGAAAACACAAGAATCGTAGCTCCTCCAAAAAGCACTTTTGCATAATCAGCAGCCATACTTCCAACCTTCCCGCTTCTACTAAAGCAAACAAATATGCTCTTAACAAAGGGAAGCAATGGTAAACTTACAGCAATCCCTATGCTTATTCCAATAAGAATGGTATGTACAGCTGTATTATCTGCATCTTCTTTATTTCTTTCGCCTATCTTTCTGGAAATTGCTGAGCTACCTCCTATGCCTATTCCAGCTCCCAGAGCCATTATTATCATAAAGAAAGGAAAGAACAAACCAACAGCTGCCAGCTGATCAGCCCCAAGCCCAGCAACCCATATACCGTCAACTATATTGTATATTGTCTGAAAAAGCATCCCTATCATCATCGGCATAGATAATCTTAGAATAGCCTTTTTAGGGTTTCCCAAAAGGTTCCTGACACCCCTGGTTAATGTTTTATCTATCATCTAAATACACTCTCTCCTTTGAACACTTTTCTCTGAAATTAATCCACGTTTTACAAATATTATTTCCTTTTTAAGATTATTTCATTTTTCAACTTTTGAAATTTGTAAATATACTACTAAAAATTAATTTTTTGTCAATCAGGTATGAACATGATAGAAGTTGCAAATACAAGAGAGAACACTCTATAGTTGTTCGTTTTCAGATTTCAAGTTTACCTTGAATTCAATTTCCTGAATGGAGTTTGAGGAGAGAAATTAATTTTTGCCATACATAGTTTTTAATGCCCTTTGCTTTTTTTAAACCATGGAATAAACATGGGCACTCTTTTCTTATATTCAAGATATTCTTTACCAAAGCGTTTTTCCAATTCTGGCTCCTCGACCATTTTTAACTCAAGAACCATAAGAAGGATAAAAATCGGAGTTAATATAAAAAAAGAGAGAAAGAGGTAAATAAAATACCAAGACCAAACAACCAGATAAATATGCCGGTAAGCATAGGACTGCTTATGTGAGCATAAGGACCTGTGGTAATCACCTGGGTGGTGGATTAAAAGGCACAGGTGTCCCTCGTGCTTTAAAAAAACATAGAACTGACCATGTCATTAAAAACACACCCACGGCAATTACAGGAATAGATACACAAACACCTAAAAAACCAGGTAAAAGTTTGAGAAACCGGAATAATTTATCTATCCAGAAAGATATAGTAATAAAAAGTACTATAAGACCAAAGTAAAACACTTCTCCCGCTGGAGTAAGGAAAATCCGCGTTTTGCTCTTTCCTGTCGCCACATTGTAAAAAAGATTAACCAACCCACTTCCCCATCTCATAAAATCAATCTCCTGCACTTTTTAACAGGTAAGGTTCAAACATCAAAATATAAGTATCCCTGGTACTTTTTGGCCGATGTTCTATGCCTTTTGGTATAACCGTTAACTCTCCCTCCTGTAAAGTTATACTTGAATAAGGTTGTCGTGTTTCTATTATTAACTCTCCTTTTAAGACATAAAATAGCTCATCCTCATTAGTGTGTTTATGCCAGTGATATACACCTTTACAAAGTGCCATTCTGATAACCTGGTCATTAACCCTTGCAACTTCAACAGGATACCAGGGTCTTCCTGCAATTTCCTTAATCTTCTCTTTTAAATTAACCTTATCCATTATCTTCCTCACCTCTTAATTACTTAATAAAAATATCTATATATTCTATCTCCTCCAGAGGTCCCTATCGAGGTAGCGGTACTGCAGAGCTTCAGATATATGGGGAGGTTGGATTTTCTCCACTCCTTCAAGATCTGCTATGGTTCTTGCTATTTTTAAAATACGATGGTAGGCTCTTGCTGAAAGATGAAGCTCTGATATAGCAGAGCGTA